>JALYZH010000250.1 GCA_030948945.1 Gemmatimonadota bacterium
CCGGTGATCTCGGAGAAGGTACGGGCGGCGTCACCGAAGGCTTGCGTCATCGCTTGATCCTTCCGCTCACTGGCGACCTCGGAAGCTTCGAGCACGTTCTCACGCACGAAATGGTGCACGAGTTCCAGTACGACATCTTTGCCCGCGGCAAGGCCGGCGCGAATCTGCAGACGCTCAACCAGATCGATCCGCCCTACTGGTTCATGGAGGGAATGGCCGAATACCTGTCCATCGGGCCCGTGCATCCCCTGACAGCATCGTGGCTGCGCGACGCGGCAGTGAACGGAAACCTGCCGACGATCGAGCAGATGACGGAGCGCCCCGACAAATATTTCCCGTATCGCTATGGCGAAGCTCTTTGGGAGTACGTCGGAGAGCGTTGGGGCGACGCGGCTATCGGCGAGATTCTTCAGAACTCGACCACCCTCGGCATCGCCCGAGCGTTCCAGCGCCAGCTCGGGCTGACGCTGCACGAGCTGAGCGATGATTGGCGTGAAGCGGTCAACGCCAAGTATCTGCCCCAGGCGGCGGTGCTGGATCGTCCCCGCAGCTTCTCGCAGCCGCTGCTCACCGAAAAGAAGAGTGGAGGCCAGATCTTCCTGGCGCCTTCGCTTTCCAATGACGGTAATCGCGTCGCCTTCCTCTCCAACGGAAACGAGAAGCGGGGTGAGCTGTTCATAGACCTGTGGCTGGCTGACGCTCGCACCGGCAAGCGCATCAAGCGTCTCGTGGAAAGCACGACGAATCCCAACTTCGAAGAGCTCAGACTCCTTTATTCGCAGAGCTCATTCTCGAATGACGGACGGTCGCTGGCGTTCACCGCCCAGCGCGAAGGCAAGGACGTTCTCTATCTGATGGACGTTGCCAGCGCCTCGGTAAAGAGGCGCGTCGATCTTCCCTCGATCGACGCTATCTGGAGTCCGGTGTGGTCTCCTGACGACCGGCAAATCGCCTTCAGCGGGACCCGTGGTGGTGTTACCGACCTGTACATCGTCGACGCGGACGGCAAGAACCTGCGTCAGGTCACGAACGATCAGTATGGCGACATGCAGCCCGCCTGGTCTCCTGACGGAAAGCGCCTGGCGTTTGCGACTGATCGCGGTCCGCAAACAGATCTGTCGGTCCTCAAGTTTGCAAAGTGGCGCATCGCGGTGTTGGATCTCACGTCCGGCGCTATCGACGTGCTCCCGAACCAGGGTGGGTTGAACCTGAATCCCGCGTGGTCCCCGGACGGACGGCAGGTGGCGTTCATCTCGGACCGCACCGGAATACCAAACATCTTCCTCTTCGACTTCACGGATCGTCAGCACTATCAGCTGACGAACGTGCTCGGCGGCGTTTCCGCTATCACCGAGTACAGCCCCGCAATCAGCTGGGCCCGCGCGGCGGACAGGATCGCGTACACGAATTACGAAAAGGGCGACTACACCGTTTGGACGATCGACAATCCGCGCGCGCTCAAGAAGACGGCGTTCAATCCGAACACCCCGAATCTCGTGGCGAGCATTCTTCCGGTCGACACCAGCTCCGCGCTGAAGGTGGCGGATTCGCTAACACTGCGGCCGCGGACCGGTGAGCCGACGTCCACCTATCGCGGCTCGGCTGGCTCGCGTCAGTCTTCAGTACTGCCAACCGGCGAGGCGGTTCAGGATCTCCCACCGACGGTCGCGGTACTCATGTCCGATCCGCAGTACGGTCTCCCCGACACGGCACGCTTCAAGGAGCACCCGTACCACGTCTCGTTCCACCCGGACTACATCGCGGATCCTTCGATCGGATACACCCCGAATTACGGGACATTCGCCGGTGGGACCGCATTCGTCTTCAGCGATCTGCTCGGCAATCATCAGCTTGCCGTATCAGGCAATGTTTACGGCAGGTTGAGCGATGCCAGCGTATTCCTCGGCTATGCCAATCTGAGCCACAGGCTGCAGTACACGACGGGCGTCTCGCAGGACCCCGTTTACGTTCCACTGTCCTACGGCCAGGTGCCGACCAACAACCCGAACGTGTTCCGCTCCCAGAGCACGTATCTGCGCTACGTCGTGCGCAACCTGTTTCTGATCGGACAGTACCCCTTCAATCGGTTCTCCCGCGTCGAGACTGGCGCGCAATTCAACAGCATCTCTGAAGCAGTCATCAACGTCTCTCAGGACTGCGCCGTCGGCGGATATTGCGGCGATATTCAGTTTAGTACCGAGAAGTCGCTTCCGACGATCAATTACGTCACACCGACGGCGGCTTTCGTCTCTGACAACACGCTCTTCGGCAACACCGGACCCGTCATCGGCCGCCGGATGCGCTTCCAGGTTTCACAGAGCGTTGGCAAGCTGAACTTCACAGACTACCTGGCCGACTATCGGCGCTACGATCCGATAATCTTCAACACTCTCACGTTCGCGACGAGATTCCTCACCTCGATGTCGGTCGGTCGCGACGAGAGCTTCTTCCCGAAGTACATTGGACGTCCCGACTACGTGCGCGGCTACGACCGGGCGAACTTCAACTATTACGACTGCACTTCGGTTATCGGCTCCCAGGCGACGTGCAACAACGCGCAGCTCGCTGGCAGCCGCGTTGCCGTATTCAACGAGGAGCTGCGCTTCCCGATCATCCGTCGTTTCGACGTCGGAAGCAGCTTCGGATTGCCACCGGTTGATGGGCTGCTCTTCTACGATGCAGGCTTGGCGTGGGGCAGAGGCATCAAGCCGCACCTGGGTTCGGCACCAATTGGTTTCGATCCGAACATCAATCGGTATCCGCTCACCAGCTGGGGCGCCGGCTTGCGCGTGAATTTGTTCAGCCTGGCGATCCTTCGCTGGGACTACGCTCGGCCGCTAGCCGGAGGACGGAAACCGAACTGGACGTTCTCATTGGGAGCGAGCTACTAACCGTTGCGCCGGCTCCTGTTGCTGGCGCTGCTCTGTGCAGCCTGCAATAACGACAGGGCAGCGCCCGACAGCGCCGTCCAATCCGTTGTAGAAAATCACGGCCCTGAGCCCCTCCTCCTTCGAGTACCACGTGGAGGAGGGACTGGCCGTGTTTCCCGGTATCCAAACCTCGACTCGACGGTGTGGACGGTCGACGAGGCGCCGGCAATCGATAGGGTGCTGGCGTTCGACGCCGAAGCCGGAAGCATCGCCGTCGTCGACTCGAAAGGATTTGCCGGCCGCCTGGACCTCCGCGAGACCGATGTCCTCAAAGCGGCGCGGACGAGGCTCACTTCCCTCTCCTCGGCGAACGGAAGCGACATTTACGGGATCAACGCCAAGGGTGAGATCGTTCGGCTGAACCCGAACGGGAGCGACTGGAAGCTCAAGCCACCGGTCCCCGCGCGCACTGTCTTCGCGCAACCGAACGGCGAGCTCATAGTCACGGGCAACAAGGGCGCGCAAACTCTGCTCTGGAAAGTGCGCCCCCCCGACGAAGTCGTGAAGGACAGCGCCGTGCTTCCGCTCTCGGGCCGCGGAGTTCGAACGCAGGTTGGCGACAGAGTCTATTTCACTGTTGACAGCGGCCTGGTCGGCATCAAGGTCAAGGATCTGTCGCCAGTCGGCGCGGTAAAGCTGGCCAGCCGGGTTTCAGCACTCGCTCCAACTCCGAGTGGCGACAGGTTGTACGTGGCCACAGTGGGCGACAGCGGTCTCGCCGTTGTCGATCGCTACACCGAGAGCGCCAAGACCAGCATCTCGCTCCCACAGCCACCGACCGATTTGCGTATGGACGCGCTCGGGCGTTATCTGCTCGCCCGCTTCCCGAAGGCGGATTCGGCATGGGTAATTGCGATCGGCACCAACAGGGTGGTGGGCGCCGTCCCCACACGCTGGGCGACAGACTTGCCTTCCGTGACCCCGGATGGATCGCTTGCACTCCTCGGCAGCAAGGACGTCACGCTGGTCGATCCGGAGAAGCTGAGTGTGACATCTACCGTCGCCGGCGGTGCGAAAGATTTCTGGTACTTTTTCGCGTGGGACGGATTCCGGCCGCGACCGCAGGGACTCGACCAGCCGGTCACATTCCCGGGCGACAGTGCGCAACGAGATTCACTCGCGGCGAGCTCAACCGCGTCCGGCACTACGCCTTCGTCGCCGCCGGTCAGGGATACGACTCACCGAGCGGGAGCCGTTATCACGTCCCCGGCGACACAATCGCAGGCTCCGGGATTCACGGTTTCGTTCGCCGCACTTCTCAGCGAAGATAAGGCGCAAGAGCTCGCGAACGCGATCAAGGTGAACGGAACGGCTGCCCACGTGGTTTCGACGACCACAGCAGGCTCCCCGATATTTCGCGTCGTGATGGGACCGTTTCCCACACGCGGCGACGCGGACAAGATTGGCCGGGCGTCCAGGCGCGAATATTGGATCTACGAGGGCTCCCCTTGAGCCAGAAGGTCTCCGGCGGTCGCCCCGTAGCATGGGAAGACGCTGGAAGGCAGGTCGCGCCAGTCCTGGGCAGTTATTCAGCAATAGTCGTCATCTCCAGTGATCCCATCGCGGCGGCGCACGTCGCGTTGGGAATCGCGCACGCAGAGGCACAGCACAGGCGCTCGGTCGTAGGCGACCTCGTCGGAGATCTTCCTCCATTGCGCTCTCTCGTGAGAGAGGAAGATCCGCACGGAATCACGGACAGCTTCCTTTACGGGGTCTCGCTCAACAAGATCGGCTACGACGTTGAAGGAATTCCAAATCTCTTCATCATGCCGAGCGGTACTGATCCCCTGATCGACGAAGAGATCATGCGCAGCCCCAGGTGGAACAAGCTCGGGACAGGCTTCGCTGAAGCCGGCGCATTCCTGGTGCTCGTCGCGAGCAGCGACGCGCCCGGACTAGCGGGTCTCATCGACCAGTTGGATGGAGCAGTCCTTGTAAAGGACACGGAGCTGCGAAATGCGCCATACGCGCTCGTGCTCGCTCGCGTCCCCGGCCCCACGCCAACGCTCAAAATCCCACTCCACCGGATGACCGCTGGGGCGGCGTATTGGCCGCGGCACAAATGGCTCTATCCTGCACTCGGCGCTTTGGTCCTTCTCGTATTCGGCGGATTCGGCCTCGCGTTCGTGCTCGCTCGCACTGGGCAACCGGGCCCACAAGAAGCGCGCGTTGCGTCGAAGCCCGTCGCTGCACCGGTGCCGCCCCCGCCGGCGCCAGCGCCGGAAACGGTGTACATCGCTCCACCCGCAAATGTCAATGACTCGGGCTCAGCGTCGGCTTTCTCAGTCGAACTCCTAGTCGCAAACACCGTCGAAGGTGCTAACTTGTTCGTGCGGAAAAATGGCGCGGCTCTTCCGGCTGCGGCCGTGTCGCCGGTTCCAATTGGCCCGGAGCGAGCTACATGGTACAAGGTGACCGCTGGTGCTTATACGAGGAGACGTCAGGCTGACTCGCTGCTGTTCGCGCTGCGGCAGTCCGGGGTCCTTGTCAGCGACTCCGCCGGAAGCGTCACTCGAACGCCGCTCGCCCTGCTCGTCGACAGCGTGCCAACCCAGGGTGGGATCGTCGATGCCGTTCGCGCGGCGGTCCAGAAGTACGCAGCTCGCGGGCTGCAGGTGTACACACTGATGCAGAATGGCGGGAGCGCAAGGATATATGCTGGCGCTTTCGCAACGGCTGATCAGTCGGCCGCGTTGATTAAATCGTTGCGTGCAGCGGGCGTTCAGCCCGTTCTCGTTTTCCGAACAGGGA
>JALYZH010000296.1 GCA_030948945.1 Gemmatimonadota bacterium
CTATGGCATTTGTTGAAACCCACTTTGAGCCCCGGTACCGGCCCAACGCGCCGAGGACTGCCAAGGCACATCTCTCCATAGTCATTCCGACCTGGAATGGCGGAGACCAGCTTCGGGCTACCCTCAATCACCTCCGGGAGTTTCGGGAAGGCCTCGTGTTCCCGACCGAGATCGTCATTGTCGACGACTGCAGCGACCGGTCGACCGCTGGGGTCGTCGACAACTTCGCCGAGAATAACACGTCCACGGTCGTGTTCAGAAACGAGCGCAACCGCGGCAAGGGTTACGCGGTTGCGAGGGGAATGCTCAACGCCACGGGAGCATTCAGGATTTTCGTCGATTCCGACCTCGCCTACCCCAGCTGTCAGATCACCAAACTCGTGCGGGGATTGGAGCGCGGAAGCGACGTCGTCATCGCCTGCCGTGTTCTGCCGGAATCGCGGTACGTGATGAGCCCTACATTCTTTCACTACCTGTACACTCGGCACCTGATGAGCCGCATGTTCAACCGCCTCGCGCAGTTCGTTCTCCTGCCGGGGATCCTGGACACCCAGGCAGGTCTGAAGGGATTCACCGCTGAGGCAGCGCAGACGATCTTCTCTCGCCAGACTCTTTCCGGCTTTGGCTTCGACCTCGAGTGCCTCTACATTGCCCGGTCCCATCAGCTGAAAATCGAGCAGATTCCGGTGGACTTTTATTATACCGACGAGCCGAGCACCATCTCCTTCGCCAAGCATGGAGCGGAGATGCTCATGGATCTGATCCGCGTCCGCCTAAATGGTGCGCGTGGGATCTACGCATAGGCATCGACGGCTGATCGTAAACGCCGACGACTACGGACTCTCGGGCGGCGTCAACACCGGAATAATCGAGGCGGCAGAAAGGGGCGTGGTTACGTCTACTTCGATGATGGTGAATCTGGCCGGGTTCGATGATGCCGTGACGCTGGTGCGATCGGCTCGCTCGCTCTCGGTCGGACTCCATTTCAATCTGACCACAGGGAAACCGCTTACCACGGCGGCTTCACTGGCGCGACCATCTACCGGGGCGTTCTACCCGCTTACCTCTCTACTCACGCGGGCGAGCCTCGGACTGATTCACGCGGCAGAGGTGCGGCAGGAATGCGTTGCGCAAATCGACCGCCTGCTGGAGGCCGGGATCCAGCCCACGCACATCGATAGCCATCGCCACGTACACGCTCACCCTGTATTGTGGACGGCTGTCCTGGAAGCCGGGGCATCACGAAACATTCACACTGTCCGAGTCCCGTCCGAGCCGCTCTGGGCAAACCCGCGAGACTGGCGGGCTTCTCTGAAGAAAATTGGGCTTCTAATCGTCGCCCGATTGTCGCGTCAGCAAGTGAGACACAACTTTCCCGACCACTTTTTCGGAATCTCTCTTCAGGGGGGCCGATCCTTCGCCTCTCGATTGTTCGGATTGATTCCCAAGTTGCCACCCGGAACGAGTGAGCTGATGACGCATCCCGGCTACTCCGATTCGGCGCTGGCCGAGCACGATGACTACACTTGGCAGCGAGAGGAGGAGCTGACGGTGCTCTGCTCCACAGGATTGCGCGACTTGCTGGAACGCTCCGACATCGAGCTGGTGAGTTTCGGTGATCAGCCATCGCACCGCACAACCCGCGTCTCGTGAGACCATTGGCACGACTGTCCGCCGCGCTTCGCGACCCTCGAGCGGATTATTGGTTGCTCACGTTGTATGCGAGCGCCGCTATCGTCGTCACGATTCAGCGTGGCGTTTTCCAATTTCCGAATGACTACGCGATCTTTCGAGCATCGTTCTGGAATCTGATCCAGGGGCGAGACTTGTACGTGCTCCGGTTCGACCAGGCGCATGACGTCTTCAAGTACTCCCCCACTTTTGCCCTGCTGTTTGCTCCTTTCGCCCTGCTCCCGTTCGCGCTGGGCCTCATGCTGTGGAACTTCGTGAACGCGATGTCGCTGCTCCTCGCGCTTCGCTCGCTGCTGCCGGGCGAGCAGGCGCGGGTCGCGCAGGCATTGGTGTTTCTTCCAATGCTGCGATCGATGCAATCCTCACAGAGCAATGCCCTGGTTTCGGCGCTCCTGATATTCGCCTTCATCTGCTTCGAGCGAGAGTGGCGGGTGCGTGGCGCATTCGCGGTCGCTATCGGCGCGGCGATCAAGATCTTCCCGCTCGCCGCTGTCGTGTTCGCGCTGTCGCGACCGCGAAAATTGCGTGCGCTGGCCCTATCTGCCGCCGCGGGTGTGATTCTCCTTCTGCTTCCACTTCTCGCGGTAGGATTTCAGGAGTTGCTCGCACAATACAGGTCGTGGGCGGCACTTCACGGCGCTGAAACTAGCCAGCTGGGATCGAGTCTTATGGGAGTGCTTCACCAGGCCGGATTGCAGTGGCCGGCCTGGATGATCCAGATCGTGGCCTGCGGCATCGTGATTGGCGTGCTGGTCGCGCGGCGCGACCGGTGGTCCGACCGAAACTTTCAGCTCCAGTACCTTGCACTCGTACTCGTATTCTGCGTGCTGTTCAATCATCGATCGGAGCGGCAATCGAGCGTGATCGCGGTATCGGGCCTCGTCATCTGGATCATCGCAGCGCCGCGCGCGAGCTGGCGAACGACACTCTTCGTCGTGGCCTATTCGCTGGTGACACTGATCGGCGCTGACCTCACGCCGCACTTTATCAAGCGTGCGCTCTCGCCTGCGGCGCGCTTTGCAATCCCGCTAGGCGTGGCGTGGCTGGCAATATTGCGCGATCTCGTTCGCCCTCGACGGAGTAAGGCGCGCGAGCCCGCACGGACAGAGCGTTTCAGAAATGTTGCGTCCCTCTAGAGGGTCCAGCAGAGTCGCGCCGGACGCGCCGGTTCGGGATACGGTTCCCGCCACAGTAGTAATCCCAACGCTGAACGAGCAGGAGCGGATTGCGGAGGCAGTGTCCGACGCCGCCGCTTGGGCCGACGAAATAATCGTCGTTGACGGAGGCTCGGACGACGATACCGTCGCGCGCGCAGAAGCAGCCGGAGCGAAGGTTCACGTCTTGCGCGGCACTTCAATTGGTCAGCAGCGGAACCTGGGCGCCTCGATGGCCGGCAACGACTGGGTCTTTGCGCTGGACACCGACGAGCGTGTCAGTGAAAGTCTCCGTGAGGAGCTAAGAAATGTGCTGAGCGCGCCAGCGCACGACGCCTATCGCGTCCGCATGCAAAACTTCTATCTGGGGCGCGAGCGCAAGAGAGGGAGATGGGGGCGAGACTGGCACGTACGCCTGTACAAGCGGGACCTGAGATTTGGACTCTCGAAAGTCCACGAGCGGGTTGAAGGCGTTGATTCGACAGGAACGTTGCGGGGGCGGGTCATCCACAATCCGTATCAGGACCTGAGCCACCATCTCACCAAGATGATCAAGTACGCGCGGTGGGGGGCGTTGGAGCTCCATGCGCGCGGGCGGCGCGCCACGCCCGTCGACTTGATGGTGCGTCCCGTCTGGCGGTTCGTGCGCGATTATCTCTTTTACGGCAGCTTTCTCGATGGACGCTACGGCTTGACGACATCGACCCTCACCGCTTACACGGCCTTCCTGAAGTATGCGTTTCTCTACGAGCTTGGTAATTCTGATGTACCACAAGGTGGATCAGATTCATCCCGGAACGCGGCATCCGGGGAATCACGTTCTACCCGAGGCGTTTGATGAGCAGCTCGCCGAGCTGAAACGGTGGAACTACCAATCCATTAGCCTCGACCAGTGGATTGCATATAGGGAGAAGCGGGCCGGATTACCCCGGCGCCCTATCATCATCACCTTCGACGATGGTTACAGGTCCACCTACGATACAGCGTGGCCGATATTGCAACGGTACGGTTTCAGCGCGATGATATTTCTTGTGGCGAGCTTGATCGGCAAGACCAACGTGTGGGATGTGGATGAGCGACAGGAGCCGCTGCTCGACGAAAACCAGATCCTTGAAATGCAAAGCAGGGGCGTTAGCTTCGGCTCTCATACGCACTCGCACGCTGCGCTCACGAAAATCCCACTCGACGAAGCCGCCCGGGAGTTGACCGATTCGCGCGCAGCTCTGGAATCGCTGCTCGGCAAGCCCGTCACTGCTCTGTGTTATCCATTCGCGAAACAGAACCGAGCGATTCGAAGTCTCGTCCGGCAAGCCGGCTATGACGCAGCGGTGATCGGCCGTGGTGGAACCAACCGGGTGTGGACCGACCAATACGCGTTGCGCCGGATCAAGGTCGACATCAGGACTACGATCGGTCGGCTCAAGAGAACGCTCACGCGCGGACGATTCAGCGTCCGCTGGTGGTAGAATGACGGAGCACGCCGCTTTTCTCGACTCGCGATTGGGCGAGATGCGGACGACTGCAGTATGACGAGCGCTCTCGCGCTCATGGTGTTGGGATTTTTCCTCGGGATGCGGCACGCCACCGATCCCGATCATGTGATTGCGGTCACGACCATCGTGGCGCGGGAGAAGACTACTTCGGGCGCCGCCGCCATCGGTGCAGCCTGGGGATTCGGCCATACTCTCACGATTCTGGTCGTCGGCGGCGGGATCATTCTTTTCGGATGGGTCATTCCCCCGCGAATCGGACTGTCAATGGAATTCTCCGTCGGGCTGATGCTGATTGTGCTCGGCATCATGAACCTGACGGGAGTCATGAGACGATTTGGTGCGAGTCGGTCGAGTGGAAGAGTGACGCGTGATCACGTGCATCCACACAGTCACGGTGATTACGTGCACACCCACGCTCACTCGCACGAGCCGGAAGCGCATCCACATAAGCCTGAGCAAACGCCACTGAGTTGGCTCGATCGCCATCTCCGGAGAATGCGGCTCTATCGGCTCGCGCGACCGCTCGTCGTCGGCGTCGTCCACGGTCTCGCGGGATCGGCCGCGATAGCGTTGTTGGTCCTAACCACTATTCGCGACGCGCGATGGGGCGTCTGGTATCTTTTGGTTTTCGGGATTGGGACAATCGTAGGAATGATGATGATGACCGCAGCCATCGTTGTCCCGTTCAATCGTACAAACCACCGGTTTGCACACATCGGCGGCGGTCTCCGGATCGCGTCCGGAGTCATCAGTCTGGGATTCGGGTTATTGGTGGCCTACCGAGTTGGCTTCGCAAGCGGACTCTTCACGGAAGCCCCGCACTGGACGCCACAATGAGCCGAGAGCATGCTGAGGAATGCGTGGGTTACTGGTGCGCAAATGCTGGGTCAGGATCAATCGAACGGAGTGCCGCTCCGAAATCCGGAAGAGGGCATGAGGGAACGAACGGCGCAGGCGCGGTGTTGAACGACACGTATTCGCTGTATAATTCGTGTGGCTAGCCTGAAACCGGATCCCGAATGCCCTTCCTTTCCCTTTGTTCTGTCGATAGCCCGCATGAGCGCCGCGTCCTCGGCGCGGGCTCTTATTAATACAGCCGAGCAGGGTAAGGACACGCCGTCGCGGGACAAGCGGTCGGCCCGACAAATTGCGCACCGCTTGATCAACGTTCGCGGGTTTGAACAAGCGGGAAGCCGCACGCTCGCGCATGCCGCCGTCGATGCTTGCAACCAACTCCATCAGGACCTCTCGCGCTGGGTCGGTCTCGACGGCTGTCACGCGCTCTTCACGCGCGCGCTGGCGCAGGCGCGCAGCGATTACCCGCTATTGGAAGAAATTCAGCTCCGGCCCCGCTCTGAGCCGTACGTCGAAGGCGGGACGGAGGCCATCGACACATATGGAGCTGCCCAAACCGCCGAGGCTATCGAGTCGATGCTCGCCGGCCTGATCGAGCTTCTCGGCCGACTTATCGGAGACGACATGGCAATGAAACTCATCGAGGAGAGTTTCCCCGAATCCGCGGGTGATGATTCGCTTTCCTCGAGCAGGAGGACGGAAGCATGAAGACGGAAGAGAGAGAGGTAATTCGGAGCCTTCCCAGCGGAGTGCGCGGCCTCGACACCGTGCTCGGCGGCGGGTTGCCGGAATACTCATTCAATCTGATTGCGGGCGGACCCGGTTCGGGGAAGACAACGCTGGCGCACCAGATAATGTTCGCCAACGCGACCATAGGGCGACCCGCCCTTTATTTCACAGTGCTCGGCGAGCCGACACTCAAGATGCTCCGATATCAGCGGCAGTTCAGCTTTTTCGATCCTGAACTGGCCGGATCCGCCATCCAATTCATCAATCTCAGCGCAGAGGTCATGGAACAGGACCTGGCAGAAGTCCTGCAGCGGATCGTTGGCGAGATCGAGCGCGCCAAACCGGGAATTGTCGTCGTCGATTCATTTCGAACGATCCACGGTCGCTACGGTAGCTCCGAACGTGGAATACCGTTCGACCTGGACCAGTTCGTTCAGCGTCTCGCGCTGCACCTCACAAGCTGGGAAGTAACCTCTTTCCTCCTCGGTGAGTATGCGGAAGAGGAGCAGCGAAATCCCGTCTTCACGGTAGCCGACGGTATACTCTGGCTCTCGCAGGCGACGGACAGGAATTCAGTCGTTCGAAAGCTTCAGGTGGTGAAGACGCGCGGCCGCGCGCCGATGCCAGGTTTGCACACGTTCAGAATTGCCAATGATGGGCTTCAGATCTTTCCGCGCATCCCGGAGCAGACGGGGAAACGCAAGCTGCACAAGCGCGAGCGACTTTCGACAGGTGTGCCGGGGATGGATGAGATGATCGGCGGCGGAGTTATTGCCGGCGACGCAGTGATGCTCACCGGACCTGCGGGCAGCGGCAAGTCAACAGTCGCCACGCAATTCATGGTGGCGGGACTAGCGAACGGAGAGACCGGAGTAATCGCCGTATTCGAAGAGTACCCTGAAGACTACCTTGCTCGTGCCAACAATCGAAATCCGGATATCGGGAAGATGATTCATGCGGGAAAGTTGGAGGTGATCTATCTCCGCCCGCTCGACCTCTCCGTCGATGAGGCCCTCTTTGCGATTCTCGATGCCGCGGAACGGCTCGGGGCAAAGCGCGTCCTCATCGACTCACTGTCGGGCTTCGAGGTCGCCCTCGCGCCGACCTTCCGCGCCGACTTCCGGGAGTCGCTCTACCGCCTGGTTGGAACGTTGACGGCGACAGGCGTCACGGTATTCATGACGGCGGAAGTCTCCGAGGCATTCGCCGAGGCGCGCTTCACAACGGAAAAGGTGTCGTTCATCACCGACGAGATCATCGTCCAACGGTACGTCGAGATCAAAGGAGAGCTCCGGCGAGTAATGGCGGTGGTCAAGATGCGTGGGAGCGACCACAGCCATGAATTCAGGACGTACGAGGTCACGGCCAAGGGAGTGGTCATCGGTGGTCCACTTAAGGAATACGATGGAATAATCACCGGTGTGCCCATTTTGCGCGCGAACCCGATCCGGGCAAAGCGAAACAAATTGCGGAAATGAAATCCAAAAAGCGGCCTGCCAGCACGCACGCGACAGAGCTCTTGAGCCAGGAAGCGTTGCGGCGCTGCGTGCAGCAAGCGCCGCTCCCATTGGCCATTACACGCGGCGCCGAGCACACGCTTGTCTACGCCAACGCCGCATTCTGCCGGTTGGCCGGCGTCGCCAAAGGTCACGCGATTGGTGCCCCAGTCGGCACCGGGGTCACCGGGCTTCAGGGACAAGCGCTGAGCGCAATTCTCGATCGAGCATTTCGCGATGGCGTCGAGCTATTGGATGAGCGCATCGACGCGTCGAGCGAGAGAGCGAGCCACTGGCAATGCAGTGTCTGGCCCGTGATTGCCGCCGACGGGCAACCAGAGGCACTCGGAATCGAGATTCGCGAATTAAGCCCGTCGGACGCTGTCCTCGACCTTCAGCGGCAGGTTGCCGAGCAGATGCTCCTCGGCGCGCTTCGCGAACGGGGGCTCGCCGACGAGGCAGAGACCGCGAACAGGGCGAAAACAGCGTTCCTGCGCGCGATGGGCCACGAGCTCCGCACGCCGCTCAATGCGATAGGTGGCTACATCGATCTCCTCGACATGGGCCTGCGGGGGCCAGTGACCGAGAATCAGCACTCCGACTTCGCGCGAGTGAGAACCAACCAGCAGCACCTTGCGGCCATCATCACCGAAATCCTCAACTTCGCGCGAGTCGGAAGCGGCAGTGTGTCCTACGCGATAAGCGACATCAACGGTCACGATGCGCTCAGGCACGCCATCGAGCTGATCGAGCCACTCATCGCGCAGCAGGGGCTTTCCTTCGACGGGATCGCTGGAGATTCGAGTGTGGTGGCACGCGCGGATCCGGAGAAGGTGACTCAGATTCTGGTCAACCTGCTCTCCAATGCCATAAAGTTCACACCGGGAGGGGGGCACATCAGCGCGGAGTCCGCGGCGATAGATGACACCGTGACCCTAAGCATCAGTGACACCGGGTTGGGCATCGCCCCGGAAAAACTGGAAACTGTCTTCGAGCCATTCGTCCAGTTGAAGGAGGGACTCGCTGATCGGGAGGGCGGCATTGGGCTTGGATTGTCGATAAGCCGCGACCTCGCCCGGGCAATGAAAGGCGATATCACCGTGGAGAGCGCCATAGGGAAAGGGGCCCGTTTCACACTTTCTCTTCCGCGCGCGAGCGAACACCAAGAGCCCTAATAAGACAACTTGAACGCGTCGGCGGGAAGTTTCCGAACTTCATGCGCTCGAGCAGAGTTGAACTACCGAGGATAGCCATTATCCGCGCGCTCTGTGGCACGCACACAAGCGGGTGGGCGACAAGCCGGAAAAAGGGCCATTTGTAAGTCAATGGAGCGTACAGGGATCGAACCTGCGACCTCCTGGTTGCAAAACAAGTCTATAGTATACCCAATCACATCAATTTGCCGGACTTTAGAGGGGAACCGAGCGTCGGAGCCGGTCA
>JALYZH010000334.1 GCA_030948945.1 Gemmatimonadota bacterium
TACGCGGCTTCGACGCGCGCACCGGAGCACTGCGCTGGACCTGGGACCCGGTTCCTCAGGATTCGACGGAGCCCGCATCGCGCACATGGATCGGACCGAATGCGCATCGTACCGGCGCGGCGAACGCCTGGCCCGTCTTTGCGGCGGATCCCGCGCGCGATCTCGTGTTCATCGCAACCGGCTCGCCGAGCGTCGACTATTTCGGTGGCGAGAGGAAAGGGCAAAATCAGTATGCGAACTCACTCGTGGCGATCAAGGTGTCTACGGGCCAAATGGCCTGGCAATTCCAGACGGTGCGTCACGACCTCTGGGACTACGACAACGCCTCGCCACCGGCTCTGATCGATGTACGAATCGACGGGCGAACGACTCCCGCCGTCTTGCAGGCGACAAAGACCGGTCAGCTATTCGTGCTCAATAGAGAAACGGGGAAGCCGCTTTTCCCGATCACGGAAGGTCGCGTACCGACAAGCGACGTGAGCGGCGAAGAGGCCTGGCCCACGCAAATCCTGAGTAGTGGACTGCCTCCACTCAGCCCGCAGCGACTTGGGCTCGACGATGTCTGGGGACCAACGGCAACCGACCGCACAGCCTGCAGGGTGAGGTTCAACGAGCTGCGCAACGACGGAGTTTTCACGCCGCCGAGCACTCGAGGATCGCTGATCATTCCCGCGAACGTTGGTGGCGCGCACTGGGGTGGGGTCGCTTACGATCCGGCCAGCGCTGTTGTGGTGGTTCCCGCAAACCGCATCGCGGCGGTGATCACTCTTATCCCGCGCGCCCAGTTCGAAGCCCGTCACGACATGGTCATGGGACAGGAGCGGATTGGGACCGAGTACGCCATGATGCGTGGCACTCCCTACGTGCTCAAGCGCGAGCTCTTCCTGGGCCCTTCTTCGGCTCCCTGCACTCCGCCACCATTCGGCTCATTGGTAGCCATTAACCTGCGCACACGTGAGATAGCGTGGAACGTTCCCCTCGGCACCTCCGAGGGCCTGGAGAAAATCGGCATCAAGGTTCGTCCTGACATTCCAGGGGCTATCAACCTTGGCGGGCCGATAACGACGGCGGGTGGTCTCGTTTTCATTGGCGCGGCGATGGACAGATATTTCCGAGCCTTCGACCTCCGCAACGGTCGTGAGCTGTGGAAGACCGCGCTGCCGGCGGCTGGGAAGGCGACGCCGATGACTTACCTCGGCGCCGACGGTCGCCAGTACGTCGTGATCGCCGCAGGTGGCGACGGCAAGGCGTGGGGCTGGAGCGACGAGGTCATCGCGTTTGCATTGCCGCAAACCACTCGGTGATATTGGTCGAGCAACAATGAGCGCCCACTTTAACTCTCCCGCATGAACTTCGAAGCAAGCCTCCGACGCCTCGACGAGATCCTCGCGTCGCTGGAAGGACAACAGGTCGGCCTCGACGCTTCGCTGAAGCTGTTCGAGGAAGGCGTCGAGCTGCTGAGATCCGCTTCGGCGGAGCTCGGCCGGGCAGAGACGAAAGTGCAGATGCTCCTCGAAAAATCCGGCGGCGGTTTCGAGCTCAGGGAGATGGATCTCTAAAGAGGTGCCGACCGGGTTCGGTGCTGAGCGCGAGCGCGTCGAGCAGCGTCTCGATGACATTTGCGCCGCTTATCTGTCCGCCCTGCCGACGGGTGTTGCTGACGCCATCCGCTATGGGCTGAAGAGTCCCGGAAAAAGAATTCGTCCTCTGCTTGTGCTCTACGCCTACCGTGCCGTTGGCGGCGGCGCCGATGCGACTTCGCTCGCCTGTGGACCGGAGATCATTCACGCTTATTCGCTCGTGCACGACGACCTGCCATGCATGGACGACGACGACATGCGGCGCGGCCGGCCTACGGTGCACAAGGTATACGGCTCGAGAACCGCAATATTGGCCGGAGTCGCGATGATTCCGGTCGCCGTACTCGTGGTCCGGGACGCCACACGTACGATGCGATTGTCGCCAGAATTAAGCGGGAAAATACTTCAGACGCTCCTCTCGGCGGCGGGAGTCTCCGGGATGATCGGCGGGCAGGCGCGCGATCTCGCGGGCGAGGGTCGATCGCTCTCCCTGGACGACCGGGAAGAGATCCATCGCGCCAAGACCGGAGCCTTGATCGTAGCATCACTGTTGATGGGCGCTCTGGCCGGCGGTGCACTTCCCGCCCAGCTCACCGCGCTCGAGCGCTACGGCCGAGCGGTTGGACTCGCGTTTCAGATAATGGACGACGTGCTCGACGTAACTTCGACGACAACCGAGCTGGGCAAGACAGCGGGAAGGGACGCGACGCTTGGCAAAAGCTCCTACCCAGCTCTCCTCGGCGTTGACGCCGCCCAGGCGAGGGCCCGAGCCCTGATACACGACGGTCTCCACGCTCTTGCCGAGCAGAGAATGCTCACGCAGGAGCTGTCTCAAGTCGCTAATTTCATGGTAACGCGTACGTCCTGAAAAACGCCAGAAAATGTCAATTCTCGATCGCATCCATTCGCCCGCGGACGTGAAGCCGATGACCCGCGATGAGCTGCGCGCCGTCTCCGAGGAGATGCGAACGCGTCTCATCGAGGTTTGCTCGCGCACTGGTGGACACATCGGTGCGGGTCTGGGAGTTGTGGAGCTCACCGTCGCTCTCCACGCCGTTTTCGACACTCCTCAGGACAAGATCGTCTGGGATGTCGGGCACCAGGGCTACCCGCACAAGCTTCTGACCGGTCGGGCCGACCGGATGGAAACGCTACGGCAAGAAAAAGGGCTATCAGGGTTCCTCAAGCGCACGGAAAGCGAGTACGACACTTTCGGCGCCGGCCACGCGGGCACGGCTATATCGGCCGGTTACGGAATGGCTGTCGCGCGGGACCTGAACGGGGAGAAGTTCAGGGTGGTTTCGATACTCGGAGACGGGGCGCTGACGTGCGGTCTCGCTTACGAGGGATTGAACAACGCGGGCGCTTCAGAGCGCGATTTCATCGTCATACTCAACGACAATGAGATGTCGATCGCGCCGAACGTCGGCGCGATGTCGAAGTATCTGACTTCGATCCAGCGGAATCCCCTGTACAATCGCGTCAGGTCGGCGATCGGATCGGTCATCGACTCCGCGCCGGGTCCGCTCTCCGGAGTTGGTGCGCTGGTCCGGAAATGGGAGGAGAGCGTGAAGACGTTCTTCACTCCGGGTGTTCTCTTCGAGGAGCTTGGCTTCCGCTACTTCGGTCCTATCGACGGCCATGACATCGACGCGCTGATGGACACCTTCGCTGCGGTCAAGGAACTGAGCGGGCCTCGCCTGATTCATTGCATCACCCAGAAAGGGAAGGGGTTTCCGGCGGGAGAGCACATCGAGAAGTGGCACGCGCTCCCTCCAGGGCACGACCCAGCCACAGGAAAGCTCAGAAAGGTTTCTTCCGCGAACACTGCGTACACCGCCGCGTTCGGACAGGGATTGGTGGAGCTGGCGGAGGAGAACCCCAAACTCGTGGCGATCACCGGCGCGATGCCGAGTGGAACCGGGACGACTGCGTTCGCGAAAGCATATCCCGAGCGGTTCTTCGACGTCGGAATCGCCGAAGGACACGCGGTGACATTCGCGGCTGGCCTCGCCACCCAGGGAATCCGTCCGGTCTGTGCGATCTACTCTACGTTCCTGCAGCGGGCTTACGACAACGTCATTCACGATGTCGCGATCCAGCATCTGCCCGTCATCTTCGCGATGGATCGCGCCGGCGTGGTGGGGGAAGATGGCCCCACCCACA
>JALYZH010000352.1 GCA_030948945.1 Gemmatimonadota bacterium
CGCTCATCATCTCGGGTCCCGTCGGTAACGAGAGCGACGCCGAATACGCGCAGCACAACGCGGCGGTAGCGCGGCTCGTGAAAAGACAGACCGACCTGGTGAACACGCTGGTCGCCGCCGGTGAGAAGGCTTTCGAAGCGGGTGACAGCGATGAAGCTGCGATCAACCTGTACAAGGCGCAGCTCGGCGGCCCGAAGAACAAGCGGCTGCAGAAAGTCCTGAACGAGACCGGCGCCAAGCAGCTGGTGCAGAAGATGGAGCTGCAGCACATCGCGGATCGCCGACTTCCATCGGGAAAGCAGCAGTACCGGGACATCGAGAACGACATGCTCTACGTCCTCGACGAGAAGGGGCATACCGTCCATCTCACTGATGCCGGCGTCGACTTCATGTCTCCGCAGGCGCACGACGAGTTCATCTTGCCGGACTTGTCGCAGGAAGTTCACGCGATCGATCACGATACGGAGATGACGCCGGCGGAAAAGCTCGAGGCGCGCAACGAGCTGAATCGAAACTATGCGGCGAAGAGCGAGCGACTCAACATCGTCCACCAGCTCTTGCGGGCGCACGCGTTGTTCGAGCGGGACGTGAACTACGTAGTGCAGGAAGGTCAGGTCCTGATCGTCGACGAGTTCACCGGGCGCACCATGCACGGCCGTCGCTGGTCGGAAGGACTACACCAGGCCGTCGAAGCGAAGGAAGGCGTCCAGGTGAAGGGCGAGACGCAAACTCTCGCCACCATCACCATCCAGAACTATTTCCGCCTCTACGAGAAGCTGGCCGGCATGACCGGTACCGCGGAAACCGAAGAGACCGAGTTCCACGAGATCTACAAGCTCGGCGTCTCAGTCATTCCCACAAACCGTCCTGTCATTCGCGACGACAGGCAGGATCTCGTTTACAAGACTCGTCGCGAGAAGTACAACGCGATTCTGGAGGAGACGCAGCGTCTCCACGGCCTTGGCTTCCCGGTTCTGGTAGGAACTGTGAGCGTAGAAGTGTCGGAGACGCTGTCGCGCATGTTCAAGCGCGCGGGGATACCGCACAACGTCTTGAACGCGAAGTACCACCAGCGCGAGGCGGAGATTGTGGCCGGCGCGGGCCAGCCTGGCGCGGTGACGATCGCCACCAACATGGCCGGTCGCGGAACGGACATTAAGCTCGGACCGGGTGTCACCGAATCGAAGCCATCGCAGCGAAAGGATGCGGAGAACCAGATCGTCGACGTCGTCGAATGGGGCGGACTCCATATCATCGGCTCCGAGCGGCACGAGTCACGACGCATCGATCGGCAGCTTCGCGGTCGCGCCGGACGTCAGGGCGATCCGGGCGCGTCACAGTTCTTTCTGTCGCTCGAAGACGACCTCATGCGTCTCTTTGGCTCCGACCGCATCGCGAAGCTCATGGATCGGATGGGCGCTGAAGAGGGAGAGATGCTGACGCACTCTCTCATCACGCGCTCCATCGAACAGGCCCAGAAGCGCGTGGAGCTCCAGAACTTCCAGTCACGAAAACGGCTGCTGGAGTACGACGACGTGATGAACCAGCAGCGCGAGGTGATCTACTCCCTCCGCTCGTTCGCGCTCGAGGGGGGTGAGGAGCTGAAGGCCGAAGCCGAGAAGATGATCGAGAAGGGCGTGTCGAAGCGCGTCGAGAACATGCTGGCGACCTTCGACTCGCAGGAGGAATGGGATTTTGCGCTGGTGCGTCAGGACCTGCTGATGCACTACATGCTGGCCGTCCCCGGCTTCGAGGATGGCGTACTTCCGACGAGCGAAGAAGACGCCGAGCAGCGCGCCATCGAGGCGGGCCGCAAGGCATTCGCGGACAAACTTGCGAGTCTTGGCGAGTATTCGGACCAGCTTCTTTCGCTAGTCATGCTCCACGTTCTGGACGAGAAGTGGAAGGACCATCTCTACGACCTCGACCAGCTGCGCAACGCAATCGGCTATCGCTCGTGGGGCCAGAAGGATCCGCTCATCGAGTACAAACACGAGGCGTACAACATGTTCGTGGATTTGATGGGCGACATCCACAACACGTTCACGGAAAGATTCCTCCGCGCGCAGATCACGTTCGAGCAGCCGAGGCCGCTGCCACCGATGTTCCTGAGCGACGACGGCTCAGAGGGAAATGGTGGACCTCGCCGCCCTGTTGGGCCGACCGGACCCACCAAGCGCTTCAATGCCATTGGAGTGCTCGAAGACGTTCCCTCAGGCGAGGGAGAAGGCACCGATGCGACGCTGGACATCGCGCCGCCGGAAGCGCCTGCGCGCGGAATCGCCGTTCGTCCCGAGCCGACGGTGCACGTCGGCGGAAAGAGCTCCTCGTTATCCACCGCAATTGCGGGCGGCAGCGCTTTGGCGAGTTCGGGAAAGGACTGGAGCAACGTCGGGCGCAACGATCCTTGTCCGTGCGGGTCGGGCAAGAAGTTCAAGAAATGTCACGGGGCGACGCTATAGACGTTGAACTGCTGCTCAGGCTGGCAATTACGACGGAAGGCTTGAACACGGATGCTCCTGATTGGAACGAATGCTTCGGATCGCTCCGAATGCCGTTACAGCACCGTTCGCGGCCCGGGTTTTTTGGGAACTGCCGCTCGTAATGCTTCGGACGCAGATCGGAGCCCCCCTCCGCAACAGACAAAAAACAAAAAAGGATCACGGGCCGACGGAAGGAGCTGTAACGCGACCGGGAACAATCCGAAGCATTCGTTCCAATCCGGAGCATCCGTGTTCATGGCCTTTTCCTCTCCATGCGGCGGCACAATCCTGATGACGCACGGCCTACGCTGGTGGCGGCTCGGCAGTGACACTGCGAGATGCTCCGGTCTCAACGAACCGGAGACAAGCAATGACTCTTACAATTCGCGAACTTCCATCGGGTGAACGTCCGCGAGAACGGCTGCGTACCCACGGCGCACAGGCTCTTAGCTCCAGTGAGCTCATCGCAATACTGCTCGGCAGCGGGTCCGAGGGCCGGTCAGCGCTCGGAATTGGCCAGGAAATACTTTCTACATGTCGCGGCTCGCTGAGGCTGCTCGCGTCGCAGCCGGTGGCAACCCTCACCAGCGTCAGCGGTGTGGGAACGGCTCGTGCGGTTGGGATCCATGCCGCCCTCGAGCTGGGAAGGCGCATGGCCGCGGAAGAGCGGCAGGAAGGTGCGCCCGTGCGCTGGCCGCGAGATGTCTACGAGATCTTCGCGCAACGGCTCGAGGATCTTCCGGTCGAGGAGTTCCACGTCGCGGTCCTCGATTCGCAGCACCGACTGGAACGCGACATCACGGTAACGCGCGGCCTCCTCAATTCCTCGCTCGTGCATCCTCGGGAAGTGTTTCGGGAAGCGATCGCGGAGCGGGCGGCAGCGATCATTCTCGTGCACAATCACCCAAGTGGAGATCCGACACCTTCGCCCGACGACAGGGTAGTAACTGAACAGCTCGTGCAGGCGGGCAAGGTACTCGACATACCGGTGCAGGATCACGTTATTATCGGGAGGGGACGCTACATAAGCTTCGCGGAGGCGGGACTGCTGTGACTGCTGGCGCAGTGAGGGAAAAGGAGACCATCCCGGCGTGGATAAAGGAGGGGTTGCCCGAGAGGCTCGACCGCGACCTGCTCGTGCGCGCCTATCGCTTCAGCGAGCGCGCCCATGAGGGCCAAAAAAGACTCTCCGGCGAGGACTTCGTCTCCCACTGCGTCGAAGTGGCGAAGATCCTGGTCGACCTCCAGTTGGACTCGGTAACTGTCGCCAGCGGGCTCATCCATGACGTCGTGGAAGACACGCCCGTCACCGTCGAACAAATCGAGGGGGAATTCGGAAAGGAGGTCGCCGAGATAGTCGACGGCCTGACCAAGATCGGGCACCTGCCGCTCAACTCGTCGCAGGAGCGCCAGGTAGAGAATTATCGCAAGCTGCTGCTCTCGATCGCCAAGGACGCGCGGGTGATCCTCATCAAGTTGGCGGACCGCCTGCACAACATGCGGACCCTGGAGTTTCTTCCGGCCGAGCGGCAGAAGCGGATCGCGCAGGAGACGCGAGACCTCTACGCGCCGCTGGCTCACCGGTTCGGAATGGCGCGGGTGCGGTGGGAGCTCGAGGACCTCGCGTTCAAGCACCTGGAGCCGTCAGAGTACAAGACACTCGCCAAGAAAGTCGCGACGCGCCGGGCTGAGAGAGAGAAGTCCATTGCCCAGCTGAAGGAGCCGCTCGAGAGCCACCTCAAGAAAGCCGGCATCGCCAACGTGGAAGTGAGCGGTCGACCCAAGCATCTCTGGTCGATCTACAAGAAGATGAAGA
>JALYZH010000365.1 GCA_030948945.1 Gemmatimonadota bacterium
GAGGGACGTACGGCGGAACGGTATCGAGGTGCGTCGAGAAGGTCACGCCGCCACCGCCTCGCGACCCCCAGATGTTGGCTCTGCCGCGACTAACCTCCTGCAGAGTCACGTTCCAGCCGCGACCCACGAGCCAGCGCGAAACGAAATCCACGCTGCTCGCTTCGGAGCCCGTAGTCGATTGCATCGAGAGAAGCTCTGCGGCGAGCGACACGACATCGGTCATACGGAGAAGTTAGCTCCGTGAGCGGATGGTGTCAGGACGACGACGCCGTAGATCGAGCTGTGCGCGCTGCGGCTTCGCAGATGATCAGGACGAAGCTTTCGAGCTGGGTAGCGGCCGTCCGGCGATAAAACTCGGCCCTGGTGGGAGCGGAGGAAGAAGAGCTTCCGTTCTAGGCGCACTGGGACAGAATAAAAAAGGCGAGCACAAGTGCTCGCCTTTTTTATTACTGGTTCGCGAATCTTATTTCTCCGCCGTCCCCGCCGTCGTGTCACCGTACTTGTAAGTGCCTCTCGCTGCTTTGTTGAGATGCCAATTGGGCTTCGCGGCAAACGAATTGGGAGCGATGCGGCCGTATGCCTGGATGAACCCGAGCGCCGCCTGGGTATGGGTGCGCGCCTTTCCGTCCTCGTTCGGCGTCTGGGGTGCGATCACGGTCACCGGCTGCGGCATCGCCTTGACCTCTTTGGCGATATCAGTCGCCCTTGCGACATCGTTCGCCGGCAACGGGCGCATGATGAATGGGATCGCATACTGCTTCAACAGCTTGTCCATCTCCGCGTTCCAACTCGCCTGTTCGGGGTCAGTCGGATCGAGCAGCGAGACGACGGTGCCCGCCTGACCGCCGAGTATGAAACCGAACATCTCGTGCTTGTTCGGATAGGGAATCAACCACTTGCCTGATTCGAGGTGCGCGAGCGAGCCCCGCTCGAACGGATCGGGTCTGTCCCCGAACCCAGTAGCAGTTTTTACGTCGCCGCTGAGCGCGATCTTACTTCCTTCCGCTTCGATGATTCGCCTCGCGACGTTCACCCGGTCGCGACCGAGTCCGCAGTGCACGTAATACTTGCCCTTTCCGGTGCGGGCTATCTCGCGCAGCTTCTCCAGCGATTCGTCGTTGTTGCTCACCCAGGGAAGCATTGGTGCCTGGATGAAATTCAGGTGCAGCTTGGCGGTCGCATCGCGCTCGGCGCTTATGCCCTCTCTTTCAATGACCACGCCGGGATGCTGCAGCGAAATGATCGATGTCACCCCTGCTTTCTTGAGCTCCAGCAGCTTTGGCTCGTCGGGGTACGCGCCGAAAATGAACTCTGCCCCTCCGCGAACGTTGTAGGTTCCACCGTTGCCGCCACCCGCAATTCCGGCGAGCATCTTGGCGGGATTGGCCCACTCCCAGGCGGTGCCGGCCGCCAACAGCGTGAACAGCGCCGCTATTGCCCAGCGAGTGTTCCGATTTCGTGCACGGAACATTGTCCCGACCACCCAGCGGGTGAGCAGGAGCGAGAAGACGAGGTAGAGGAGGATCACCACTATGAGCACGTGGTCCTGCGAGCTCTGCTCCCATCCAGCGCGTCCCATCCCCTCGGTGATCAGTCTCACCGGACCGACGAGCACGGCCGTTCCCAGCACCAGCCCCACCAACAGCCACATATAGAAAAACGTCCCGAGCACCGTACCGGCGCCGGGTCTTACGCGCGCAGACGCAGAAGTTGCCATCCCGCCTCACCTCTCCTTTCAGTTGCAAAATGTACCGGCGAGAACCTGCTCGGTACTACACCCTTGCTCGGGGGCTCGCCTTGTCTTCCTTCCTTGGAATAAGCAAGCAGCCGGCCAGCGGGTCAACGGAGACTGACAGAGGAGTGTCGGGGAGGAGCTCCCCGTCCGCCTGGGCAATCATCGGAGGAATGGTCTCGATCCGGAACTCCCGGCCCGACTTGTAGAAAAGACATGGATCAGGCCCGAAATCCTTGCGAATCATTCTCCAGAGGATTCTGACCGCATCCCACAGCGAGCCGGGTGAGAATACGCAGGCGTTGAGCAGCCCATCGTCGTGGACGATTCCGTCGCCGAACGCGACAAGATTGTTGAGGACGGCTCCGAAATTGGCTACGAGTATTGCCGACGCCGTCCGTTCGTAGACGACGCCATCGACGGTGAGCCGGAGAGTGAACTTCTGGTTGCGAAGCACGGCCTTGTACCCGCCAACGACATAGGCCATGAAGCCGAAGCGCTTCTTGAGCCGCGCTGGCGCCTCCGAGATCATCGTCGCGTCGAGCCCGACGCCGACTCCGATTGCGAACCTCCGGCCGTCGCCGAGCCTGCCGAGGTCCATCGTCGCTTCATCCCCCGCCAGGAGAAGGGGAACAGCACGACTCGGATTGAGCGGAATTCGCAGGGTTCGCGCGACGACATTCGCTGTTCCTCCCGCCAGGACTCCGACAGGCGGTCCCTGATGCGCCAGCGCACTCAGAACCTCCATCACCGTTCCATCACCGCCAAGGGTAAACACCGCGTGGTATTTGTGCGCGTGCGCTTTGGCGAGCACGCCCGCGTGGCCGGGCGCCTCCGTCTCCATCAGATCGCAGTCGACTCCTGCGTCGGAGAACGCCTTGAGAGCCTTCGTC
>JALYZH010000371.1 GCA_030948945.1 Gemmatimonadota bacterium
AGCTGAAGGTGACGATGATTTACGTCACTCACGATCAAGTCGAGGCGATGACTCTGGGCGACAGGATCGTGGTGATGAACAAGGGTCACGTGATGCAGATCGACACGCCGCTCAATCTCTACGAGAAGCCGAAGAACAGGTTCGTCGCCGGCTTCATCGGCAATCCGGCGATGAACTTCGCGAACGGCACCGTGGAAGGCGGAGGGCCGTCGAGATTCGTCGCCGAGGGGGGTGAGTGGGAGATCAACCTTCCGCAGCGGGTCGCGTCACGGCTGGCGGGAGCGAGAGGGAAGGCGATCACGATGGGAATCAGGCCCGAGGATGTGACGATCGTCGCCGGTCCGCGTGCTGCCGCGGCCACTGCATCTGCGCGACTGGATCTCGTCGAGTCACTCGGCAACGAGACGTTCATCTACGCCAGCGCGGGAAAGCACGACGTCACGGCGCGTGTCTCTCCTCAGTCCCTGCCGCCGATCGGGTCCAAGATCTTTCTGGCGTTCGATCTCGAGAAGGCGCACTTCTTTGACGCCGTGACTGGAGAGCGGATCGGGTAACACGGATGCTCCGGAAAAATTGCGGATTATATATGGATCGCTCCGACTCACCCGAAGGATAGTCTGTGCGGGCCGGATCAAATCCCGAGGATCCGTTTCAAATCCAAAGGCTCCGTTATGTACTCTACTTTTTTGCCTGCTCGTAGGTGCCGATCAACTGCGTGTTATCGAGCGCGTGACCATGCATCGCTTTCTCCAGCTGCGCTTTGGTGGGGTTCTTCAATCCCTTTAGCTCCGTGTCGAGCGCATAGAGCTTGAAGAAGTAGCGGTGCCGGCCGATCGGTGGGCACGGGCCACCGTACGTCTGCTTCCCCCAATCGTTGGTGCCCTGCATAGCGCCAGGCGATAGTCTACTCTTTGCCGCGTTTTCCGGAAGCCTTGTCGTGCTCGGGGGAATGTTGTAAACGACCCAATGCACGTAAACGCGTTGCGGCTTGGCGGGATCTGGCGCATCGGGATCATCGACGATGAGAGCGAAACTTCGCGTTCTCTCGGGTGGCCCGGACCACACCAGTGGTGGAGAAATATCCGCACCCTCGCAGGTGTATTTCGCTGGAATTGTATCGTTGGGAGCGAATGCGGGTGAAGAGATTGTGAACGGCATAATGCGTAGACCTGAGCTGGTTTGGTGAACTTGCTGCACACTGTCTCTCACGACTGCGAGGGTATCGGCTGGCGCGGAGCGACTGGACTTATCGCACGCAATAGCTGTGAGTGACAGAGCTACGACTATGAAGAGGCGTCCGAATGTCATGAGTGCGGCCGTGTGTGACACCCGGATCTGCTGCACCATTCGCGCCCTGAAGGACCAAATACCCTGACGCACGAGCGCGGGTAGCCCTTTCAAGCTGTCGCGTACCTGTCTTCTTTGTCTCTTACGCATGAACCAAGGGCCCCTAAATCCCTCGGCCATACGGGGAATCCGTTCGCCGTCTAAAAGGCGGTGTTCGCTTCTTTTCGCGTTCCGGCCCTTTGCCGGGAATCGTCTTTTGTGCGGGGATGACGCGTTTCCACTGTTCCGATTGGCTCTCCCCATCCAGCCAACGGTTCAACTAACGGAGGAATCATGACCGCCCGTTTCCTGCAAAATATGAAGCTGTTCGCCGGGGTTGCTCTTCTTGGCGCAATTGCCGCATGCTCGGGGGACCTTACCGGGTCGAATATGCATCCGGTGAAGCTGTCAGTTACCAGTAGCGTGCTATCTGCGCCGGCGTCTACATCCGCGATGCGCTCGAGCCTCGCGGTAGGCTCGGCGGGCAACTTCACCATCACCAAAGTGCAACTCGTGATGGACAAGATCGAGCTCAATGATGGCGAAGCCACCAACTGCGTGAATGAGATCGAAACCGCCGGCGACGATCACGCCGAGGTGGGAACCGAATGCGAAGACGTTTCTCGCGATCCGGTGTTGGTAGACATTCCGGTTGACGGAACGCTGAAGACGGCGCTGAATGTCCCGTTAGCTGCTGGCAGCTATTCCAAGCTCGAGGCGAAGCTGGAGCCAGCGCGCGAGAGTGCAACAGCATTCAACGCCGCCAATGCGAGTCTGGCTGGCAAAAGCGTTCGCGTTGAAGGTACCTACGGGAGTGCGGCCACTCCGTTCGTCTTTACTTCATCGGTTAGAGCCGGACTCGAGATGTCGTTCAATCCGCCGCTCGTTATCGATGCGACGACCACCAATGCGACGGTCAGCATCGATGTTTCCAAGTGGTTCTTGGACAGCTCGAACAACGTGATTGACCCGAACTCAGCCACACCGGGGAGCGGTGCTCTGCAAACGATCGAAGACAACATCCGCCGCTCGTTCCATGCCTTTGAGGACGACCACGAGTCAGGAATCGATGATCACAGCGGTCATCGTTAGCAATCGTCAGATACTGGAGTCGTAATAGGGAGGCGGGGGCGTCGAAAGATGCCCCCGTTTTCTTTTTGATTATGGTTGGCGCCCGATTCGTGTGACGATGTTCTGACGCACCCGGGTTATGAATTGTGCACTCACACCCCAATCACATGACATATCTCACGAACTTCTGGCGCTCGAGTAATACCTGCTTGACTCTCGTCGTTTTCGGGCTTGCCGGGTGCGCGGGGGCACACGCCGCCAAGGCTCACTCACGAACCATGAGGCCAGCGCATAGCTCTTCCCGGTCATACTCGACGCCACCCAAGGCACCCGCGGTCCCGAAAGAGACGAAACCGCTGGTGGGCGAACTGATGGCGTAAGGACTCGACCCCACCAACCCAGAACGGCTGTCGCAACCCGTAGCCCATCCGCCGTCCGCGCGACATATTCCCATCAACGCCCCCCAATGAGGACGTGATGGCGGACACGAATTACGATGCGATCGTCGTAGGATCAGGAATCTCCGGCGGCTGGGCCGCCAAAGAGCTCACCGAGAAAGGGCTCCGCGTACTCGTGCTCGAGCGCGGCAAGAACATCGAGCACATAAAGGATTACGTCAACGCCACAAAAGGTCCGTGGGAGTATCCGCACCGCGGAGGACGCACCCGCGCGATGGAGGAGTTGTACCCGGTCCTCAAGCGCGATTATCCGCTCAATGAAAAGAACCTCGACTACTGGGCGTCGGACAAGGATTCGCCCTACACCGAAGTAAAGCGCTTCGACTGGTACCGGGGTTATCACGTCGGCGGCCGTTCCCTGATGTGGGGGCGACAAAGCTATCGGTGGAGCGACTTCGACTTCGAGGCAAACGCGAAGGACGGCATCGCCGTCGACTGGCCCATTCGCTATGCGGATATTGCTCCCTGGTACGATCACGTCGAGAAGCACGCCGGAATCGCCGGCTCGCACGAAGGCCTCGCGCAGCTACCCGACGGCCAGTTTCAGCCGGCGATGCCGCTCAATTGCGGCGAGGAGCTGATCGCCGGACGTCTGACCAAGTTGTTCGGTGGACAGCGACGCCTCATTCCGGGCCGCACCGCGAACCTGACGAAGGAGCTGACTGGCCGCTCTGCCTGCCAGTACCGGAATGCGTGCTGGCTCGGATGCCCGTACGGCGCCTACTTCAGCACGCAATCGTCCACGCTGCCCGCGGCGGCGAAAACGGGACGCCTTACTCTCCGGCCGTTTGCGATCGCCAGCGAAGTGATTTACGACAAGAACACCAAGCGCGCGACCGGGGTTCGCGTGCTTGATGCAATCACCAATCAGACGACCGACTACAAAGCGCGTGTGGTCTTTCTCTGTGCCTCTACGATCAACTCCGCCTGGCTGCTGATGCGCTCGGCGACTGACGTGTGGCCAGGCGGACTCGGCAGCAGCTCGGGCGAGCTCGGTCACAATCTCATGGATCACCACTTCCGCGCCGGAGCACAGGGGAAGCTCGAGGGGATGACCGACAAGTACTACAACGGACGCCGCCCGGACGGCTTTTACATCCCGCGTTACCGCAATCTCTTCGGCGACAAGCGCCCCTACCTGCGCGGCTTCGGCTACCAGGGAAGCGCCGGTCGGGAGGGTTGGTCGAGGGGTGTCGCCGAGATGGGCGTCGGCGCGCAGTTCAAGGACGCGATGACGGAGCCAGGCCAATGGTCGGTTGGCGGAACCGCGTTCGGCGAGATGCTCCCCAACCACGCCAACACGGTCTCGATCGACCAGACCAAGAAAGACAAATGGGGCATGCCCGTCGTGAAGATCGATTGCGCGACAGGCGAGAACGAGCGGCTGATGCGCAAGGATATGATCACTGATATGG
>JALYZH010000148.1 GCA_030948945.1 Gemmatimonadota bacterium
CATCAACAATGTCGGACAGATCGAACGGGGTTACGAGCGCATAGACGAGCGCCTCAATGCCCTCGGCGCCTCTATCTCTCGCGTCGACGATCGGCGCCAGTAAGCGTGAGTGAAGTACCGAAGGAGATAATCCCCGACTTCGAGAGCTGGGGGATTCGCGCATTTACAACCACCCGCGAGGCAGGAACCTTCAGCCTATCGAGCACCGAGCCGGTCAACGACGTGATCGGCCGGTGGACTTCCTTGCAGCGCGAGCTGTCCGAAACCGCGCGCCGTCTCGTCTCGATCAGACAAGTGCATGGAACGCGCGTCCTCGTTCACACCGGCGGGTGGGAAGGCTGGCTGCGCGCCGGCGAGGAGGCGGACGGACACATCGCCGCCGAGAAGGGAATCGCGCTCGCGGTGGGGATAGCCGACTGTGTTCCAGTTTTTATCGCACACCCCTCGGGTGTGGTGGCCCTGCTTCACTCCGGATGGCGGGGGACTACCGCGCACATTACGACGGAGGCGATCGCGGCACTTGCCCGCTACGGTCTCGCTCCGGACGAGCTCGCGATTCACCTGGGACCAGCGGTCTGTGGCCGCTGTTATGAGGTGAGCGCTGAGGTGCGGGAACAGCTCACTGGCCAGACCGCAACACGGCCAGGAAATGTGGATCTGAGATCACTTATAGCTGAGCACGCCACCGAGACCGGGGTGCAGAAAATCACCGTCAGCTCCTTCTGCACGAAGTGCGACAACGACCGTTTCTTCTCGCACCGAGCTGGCGATGCAGGTAGACAGATAGCTGTCATAGCTGCTCAGGCATAATCTCGGCGTCTGGATCGCGGCGCGATGCGAGATTGCGGCTGAGTTCTTACGCCGAGGCCCGCCGGGTTGACTCGTCTCAGCTACCTTTCTACATTGTATAGGGCGTTCAACTCGGCGGCCAACACTGATGTGGGGATCCCCCCACATTTTTTTGTCCTCAGAATGGACCTCGAAGGTAGATGAAGGGAACGTTGGAAGCTATTGTGGTGTCTGAGATTAAGCCACTTGGGCTAGAGATTTTCGAGCTCAAGCTCGGTGGGAGCGACGGCCGGCCTGTGATCGACGTTCGAGTCGAGCGCGAGGACGGCGAAAAAGTGACGGTCGAAAATTGCGCGGCAGCATCACGTGCGATCGAGACCAGGCTCGATGAAGAAGATTTCGGCGGCAGGCGATACGTCCTGGAGGTGTCATCACCTGGCGTTGAACGGCCTCTTCGAAATGGAAAGGACTGGCGTCGCTTCGCTGGCAGCAATGCCGTCGTGACGACAGACGTGGCCGGTGATCCCGCCGGTCGCAGAACGGACGAAGTCGAGATCGTGGGTGTCGAAGGAGATGCCGGCGAAGAGATCATAATTGTGCACGACGAGCGCGGCCACGAGCGGCGCTTTCCGCTCGCCGCGGTCGAGAAGGCGCGGTTGGCGTTTCACTGGAAAAGGTAGAGGTGTAGGACATGGCGGCTTCAGTAGAGATCCTGACGGCGATCCGCGAGTTGACCAACTCGAAGCAGATCGATCGCGCCGAATTGCACGGGCTTCTGGAGGATGGCATCAACGCCGCCCTCGCCAAGAAGCACGGCCCCACAGTGCACGCTGAAGTCGACATTGATGAGAACAAGGGCGCCATTCGCATCGTTCTGCTCAAGATGGTGGTCGATGAAGTGACGGACCCGGCGAGCCAGATATCGCTCGAGGAGGCTCGCTTCGAGGACGCGGAGTTCCAGGTCGGCGACCAGATGGAGATTCCGGTCGATTTCGCCGAGTTCGGAAGAACTGCGGTGCAGGCGGCCAAGCAGCGCATCATCCAGCGCGTGAGGGAAGGCGAGCGCTCCAAGATCCGCGACGAATTCTCCAGCAGGGTTGGCGATCTCCTCTCCGGGGAAGTCCAGCAGATCGAGCGTGGCAAGCTCGTGATTATGCTGAACAAGTTCCGCGAGGCGGAGGCGATCATCCCGTATCGCGAGCAGAACCATCGCGAGCACTTCCATCAGGGCGACCCTATCCGAGCCGTTCTGAAGCGCGTCGAGGAGACCCCCAAGGGTCCCCGCCTCGTACTCAGTCGTGCCGATGCACTCTTCGTGAAAGCGTTGTTCAAGCTGGAAGTGCCCGAGATTCAGCAGAACCTGGTAGAGATCCGCGCGAGCGCTCGCGAGGTCGGAAGTCGCACCAAGATCGCGGTATTCTCCCGCGACGACTCTGTGGATCCGGTGGGCGCATGCGTCGGACTCAAAGGTTCGCGGGTCCAGGCGGTCGTCAACGAGCTCGGTGGCGAGAGGATCGACATCGTGCCGTGGTCGGCTGATCCGGAGCGGTTTGCCAAGCTCGCACTGGCACCCGCGCGCGTGGCTCGGGTGTTCAGCGATCCGGCCACGAAAACGATTCAGGCAATCGTGGATGAGGATCAGCTGTCGCTGGCGATCGGTCGCAATGGACAGAATGTGCGCCTCGCATCCGAGCTCACCGAATGGAAGATCGAGCTCTACTCGAGTCGTGAGTGGATGGAGCGCGGCAGTGATCAGCCGATCTTCGCTCCGCTTCCGACCGACGAGCCCGTTTCGGGCGTGAACCCGCGTCTGGCCGATATCGAAGGAATGCAGCCGGCGACGGTCGCCGTTCTTGAGGAGGCCGGCTATCGGACTCTCGACGACATCATCGACCTGGAGCGGGAAGACTTCCTTCGGCTGCCGGGAATAGCGCCCGAAGAGGCAGATCGACTCATGGCGATCATCAACGAGCTCACCACCGACGAAGCGCCGGAGACGGGCGAAGAGGCCGTGGTGACGACGGCCGCAGATGTCGAAGCGAGCAGCGAGATGGCTTCCGAGGGCGGAGCCCCGGCGGCGGATGCGAGCACGGAAGGTACGAAGACGGAGTAGGTAGATGGACGCCGTCACGACGCGCAAGCTCCTCGGCCTGATCGGTCTCGGTGTGCGCGGACGTGGGGCGATAGTGGGTGTTCAGCAGGTTCGGGAAGCGGCACGGCGCGGCAAGTTGCAGCTGGCTATTGCGGCGCCTGACGCTTCGAGTAACAGTTTGAATAAAGTGCTGCCGCTCTTGCG
>JALYZH010000075.1 GCA_030948945.1 Gemmatimonadota bacterium
TAGATCCGCGACCGAGCGAGTCTCAAAAGCATAACATCGCGGGTCTAAGTTCCGCGATGTTGACCCTCATGTATTAGCTTTTTATGGTCCGTAAAATGCAATCGTCCTGGGGCACGTTCCCACGCAACGATATGGGCGGGGCGGGGTATTTACGGTAGAGCAAAACCGACAACTATGGCAGGCGTGAATCACATGAAGCAGCGATGCGAGCGGTTCTCCAAATATTTCACCGCAGCCGGTCTGATTGCGCTTCTTTCCATGTGGGGCTCGGTTCGCCTTAGTGCTCAGACCGATTTTTATAACACCGATCGCGGACGTCCTGTACAGATAGAGGATGCATACGTTACCGAGCGGAACGCGTTCGAGCTGAAGCTGGCACCTGTCAGGCTCGAGCGGGCGAACGGCGGCATTTACAACTGGGGACTCGAGCCCGAGATCGCTTACGGAATACTTCCGCGTACTCAGGTCGAAATCGGTGTTCCTCTCGCGTTCGTAGAGGTAGGTAAGCAACGCAACGCGGGCTTGGCTGGTCTCGATTTCTCGGTGATGCACAATCTGAACGTTGAGACTGAAACACTGCCTGCGCTCGGCATTCGCGCGGACGTGCTGGCCCCCGTTGGAAGTCTCGCCGCCGACCATGCCTTCGCCTCGTTCACCGGGATGGCCACGCGGACCACCAGCTGGATTCGGTTTCACATCAATGGCCAGTATACGGCCGGACCAGCTACGTCCAGCTCGCCCGCTGCTGCCCCCGGGGTTGGACGCCCTGCAGCGGTGGAAGTCTCTCGCTGGCTTATCGGTGGAGCAATAGACAAGACCTACCCGTTGTCTGCTCTACTAATCACGGCGGATTTCTACGGAAGCAAGCCAATCGTAACTGGCTCCAGCGTCGAGTACACCACCGGCGCGGGATTCCGATACCAGAGGAGCCCAACTCTCGCACTCGATGCCGGCGTCGGCCGGCGGTTGAACGGCAATAACCCCGCGTGGTTTGTGACGTTCGGCACTGCCTACGCATTCGCGGTCAGTTCGTTGTTTCCATTCGGCCGATGATCGTCAGGCCAGTTTTAATTGCCAGACAGGTAATCGTCTTTCCAAGAATTATTTGCAGTAGCGGTCAGCGTTTTAGGAGTGAGTTATGAGAACTGGTAAAGAGGCAATTCGAATCAGGATGGTCCGGGCGACCGGACTTGTCGCAACTATCGTTGGGGCGTTTGTGGCGCTGCCGTCTCCGGCGGCCGCACAGTGGTCAAAGGCTTACGAGCAGTTCTACATGCCCGGCGATTTCAATTGGACATTTCGACGGACATATCCCGCCGCTGATCGTTTGTTCAACGCCTTCGATTATGGACATGCGATTCTGTACGAGCGGCTGTATACGCGGCCGGGCGCCGATGTGTCACTGCTGGAAGACAAGGAATACAACTTCATAACCAAGAAGCTCCTCGTCAGCCCGCCCAATCTTCCTCTGGAAGAAGCCGCGATCGAAGTCGCTTACGCTAAGATCGCCCCCGAAGCGAAGATGATGTTCGACTGGGCGCACCTGTTCCACAGACAGGTCTATGACGTGTTGTCTGATGAGAATTTCTCGCAGGCGGAAAAGGACGCCACAATCTCGAGACTCCTCAGTTACTACAAGACGCGACCCGACCTCGCCTTCAGCTCTTCTCCCAAGAGCATGGATCTAATGGAGGGTCAGCCTTACTCACTCGCGTTCCGAAACAACTACCCGAAATTCAACGGTCTCATCTGGGGCTACCACTGGCTGCAGGTCGGTCTTTACGAACCGCTCATGATGGGGAGAAATCTGGAAGAGCGTCAGGCCGGAGTAAGCGCGGCGGTCGCGCGCTTTCGTCAAATGCTTGAAAACGCGCCCGAGCACATGCCGCGCATGATGCCAATGACGGCCGCTGTCGCTCCGACCTTCGCCAAGAGATATCCCGAAGCGGCCATCATCTTCGACAATCTGCATTCCATGCATGATGTCGTCTCGGACATCCTGGCGAATCCTAAAGTCCCGCATGATCGAAAGCGCGTCGAGATTCTTCGCGCTGCTGCTGCATACCGGGACCGGACATCGTACGTGATCACGCCGGCGGAGTGGATGGAGATGGCTCAAATGATGGGTCTCGAGAATATGGGTGGGCCAGCAGTCGGAATCCTGCCCGGTTGGCCAACTCCAACGATCGCGCGGGGACAACCGGCGTCTGAGGCGATGAAAAACACGGCTGGCAAGTCAGAAGCGAGCGCCAGTATGCCGGGAATGAAGATGGATTCCTCGTCGGTGGGGGCAGCGGGGATGGCCGGCATGGACCATTCAAAAATGCCGGCCATGAAGCCCGCGGACTCAACGTCTAAGGCAGCGATGAGTCACGGCGACATGAACATGGCAGTTGACTCTGCTGCGAAGGGCGCAGGCATGAACATGGGAATGAACATGGGAATGAACATGGATCAGTCGTCGATGATTCAAATGCACATGCGGATGATGCAGGACCCAGTGATCCGCGAGCGCGTAATGCGCGACACTACCATGCGTCGGCTGATGAACGGGATGATGCAATCGATGCCGGCGAATCCCGAAATGAAGATGGGTGAGATGACGCCTGCAGCCGTCCATCACGCGACTCCGCGGTCAACTCCCAAAGTGAAATCGCGAACCCCTGCCTCAATCAAAACCAAATCGACGTCAGCCATGACAAAGAGCTCGGCAACAGGGAAAGCCAAATCGGCTGCCAAGACCACCTCGGCGGCAAAGAAAACCCCCGCGGTGAAACCAGCACCGAAGCCCATGCCACCGATGGATCACAGCAAGATGAAAATGCCCGGGATGGAGATGCCGCCCGCAAAGAAAAACTGATGCAGGAGCGCGAAAGGGCGCGCGGCCACCCCGCGGAAGATTCGCCCCAATCGGTCCTGCCGAATGACAAAGGCGTCACGAGCAATCCCTTCGGACTAAAGGCAGCGCTGCGCGAACGGCTGGGCCTTTATGCGCTCGACTATCCCATTCCTCCGTCTGCCAACCAGATCCGCTACATGCTGGGCGGGCTTACGTTCGTAGGAATTGTGGTGCTGATCATCACTGGGTTCATGCTAGACCAGTTCTACAATCCTTCGCCGCTCGCCGCGCACGATAGCGTCATTTACATCATGACGCGCGTGCGTCTCGGCAACTGGATTCGGTCTCTTCATTACTGGACGGCAACCGTTGTTTTCATCACCGTGTTTCTTCACCTCGCATTCGTCTTCTGGCGACGCAGTTATGCTCGGCCGCGCGAGGTAACATGGTGGGCTGGCGTGGCGCTATTCGTCGTAATCTTTGGGCTGATCTTTACCGGCACCGTGCTGCGTGGCGATCAGGAGGCCGGCGAAGCCCTGGCCCACGCCGTTGCGGGTGCCAAGCTGGCTCGCGCGCTTGGGTCGATGATGCGGCCCGACTGGGCGGAAAGCACGACGCTCTTCAGCCGGATGCACAACATTCACGTGAGCCTTCTTCCGATCGCGCTCCTGGCGCTGATCGGATTGCATTTCACGCTCATTCGCATTCTCGGAATCCACGCGCACGAGCCGAAAACCGAGCGATTCAGTAATCATGTGCGAAAGCTGACGGGCGTAGGCCTCCTCTTGTTTGCGGCACTTGGAACTCTTGCGGCGCTAGCTCCTCCCGGCATCGGTCATCCCGCGGTAGACGGGGTGGAGGTAACAAAGCCATTCTGGCCGTTTCTGTGGATCTATTCAGTTGAGAACACAATGGGAATGACCGGAATGGTCATTGCGCCGACGGTCCTGTTTGGTTTTCTGGCGGTTGTGCCACTCTTGGATCGCCGGGATCATGGCCATCACCGGCCACCGCGGCTTCTGTTGGCATTAGGACTTCTAATGGTTGCCCTTTATGTCGGCGGAATCATCTACGGCGTTTTTGCGCCGATGAAGCAGCATCTTGGAATGTGAGGACAGGTATGAGGTCTAGCCGTATTCGATTGGGGATCCTTTTGGTCGCCCTCGTAGTGTTTCCGCTTCGCAATGCTTTCGCGCACGGCAGCGGGGCTCTCGCTCTGAGCTCGAAGCAGACGTCTCCTGGCGCGACGATAACAATTTTCGGGACGGAGTTCGCTCACAACTCTTCGGTTCGCATCGAATTGCGCAGCATTTTGGACAAAGTTGTCTTTGGGCGCGTACAGACGAGTGCGAAAGGTACGTTTCAGCAGGTCGTCACGATTCCCGCGAACAGCAAGCCAGGCCAATACAGTATCGTGGCGGTGGCTCCCGACGGCGACGTCGCCGCGCAGGCGACGCTAATGATCGGTGAGGCGGTAGCATCTCAGGAAATCCACCCTGGGATGCACGACATGCCAGGCATGCAGGGCATGGGCGGACCTCACGCGACTCGAGAGATGATGGAAGTAGAGATCCCAATAACGCCTTCCGGCTGGGCGGTGATAGCGGCAATCGTGGTCGGCTCTGCCGCCGCGGGCATTTGGCTTCTTCGCTCCGGACGTCCGACGGAAGCGTCATGATTAGTGGGCACAGAATGAGAGCCATAGGCCTTGCCCTGTGCTCCGTGTGCCTTGCGGCCTCAGCTGTGGCGCTACAATGCCAATCCATTTCCGCTTCCGGTGTGAGCGTTAGAGATCCGGATCAGCGCTTCCTCCGTGAGATGATCGACCACCATGAGGGCCTGATTTATCTGGTGCACGAGGCGATGCAGCGCCCGATTTCACAAAAGGCGCACGAGGTTCTCGATGGTTTCGATGTAACAGAGGACGCTGAGAAGCGCGAGATGAGCGAGGTCTTGCGCTCGTTCTTTCGCGATTCACACCAGGGCACGCCCACTAAGCATGACAGGAGTGCCGCAGATTCCGTACTACGACAGAGCGACGGTCCGGGCTTCGACAAGGTGGCGTCAGCCTTTGTGGTGAGTCATCACCGGCGCGGGATAAAGCTGGTTGACGCTTTTCTTCCACAAATCAGACGACCGCGAGCGCGTGAGCTCGCGGTTGCAATCAAGAGAAAAGAACAGCGTGAGATCGCCTTTCATCAGCGGCGCCTCGCCACTCACTGAGACTTTCCTGCTGCCATCGAGATTTAGCTCAACTCGCGATGCCTACATTGCGCTCAGCTTTTTCTGCAGCGCGGCAATCTCCTTGGTTTGATCCGATTTCATCTTCTCGGCCATGGCCTTCACCTGCGGATTTTTGGCCTTTGGGAGATAGTCGTCGACCATCTTGATAGCCTGCTGATGGTGCGCGATTACGTTCTTCAGGAACGTCCGACTGTAGTCCGCACCCGATTTTCCATTGAGCTCGTCGACCATGCGCTGGTTGTCAGGCATCACGCTCGGAGTGTAAGCGTCCTTGTACTTCTGGTCGAGCATGGTAATCATCTTGTCGAGCTCAGCGTCCTGAGCCTTGTCCATTTTCCTCGCGTCGCTCTTGACCGCCAGGTTCTCCTTTTTGTCGAGGGTGGGGTGAACGATGGCGATCAGCCCCTTATGATGGTCGCTCATCATCCTGAGGAAGTCGTGGTCAGGATCACCGGTCATGTTGGCCATCCCGCTCATTTGCGTATTGGCCGACGGGGTAGCGCTGTCAGCCGATACTCGCATCGACCCTGGAGAAGCCGCCGCCGTGCTATCGGCAGTCGAATCCGGTTTCGGGGAGCAGGCGGCGAGTGCTGCGAAGCTGATCAGCATCGCCGCCATTTTCGCGGGTGAAGGGCAGATCGTCATAGTTAGTGTCAGTTGAGGATGGTTGCGCAAAGGCATTTTAGGAGGCATAAAATATGCCCCGACAAAGTCACTTTTATCTGTCCGATGACGGCGTCCATCGAACGCCCAAGTTTCCCGTTTATCCAGGAGGACAATTGCCTACCGCCACTCCAAACCAGGTAAAGGATCCCGTCTGCGGCATGACAATCCGGCCGCAAGATGCGGCCGGTTCATCCGAGTTCAACGGCCAGACAGTCTATTTTTGCTCCAAGGGATGCAAGCAGGCATTTGATGCAAACCCAGCGAAGTACGCCGGACAGTTAAGCGGCGCCAGAGGTGGTTGAGCCCCGCACAAAGGAAAGCGAAACACTCAGGGCCACCACCGGCACCTCAGACCCGAAACGAACGCGGCACACACGCACTACGCCAGATGGCGTCGCCGAACGATTGGACCTGCCTATCACCGGCATGACCTGCGCGTCGTGTGCCCAAAGGATCGAGCGCTCTCTATCCTCTGCGCCGGGCGTGCGAAGGGCATCTGTCAATGTCGCGACCTCGCGCGCGACCGTCGAATACGACCCTGATGCGACGACTGCTCGTGATCTTATGTCTCGCGTCAAAGACATTGGTTACGGCACTGCCGGCACAGCGATCATCGAGTTCATAGTTGATGATTCCGCCCGCCCGTCGGGGTCGGCGTCACCTCTGCAAGACTATCTGGAGCGAAGTCCCGGTGTCATAAGTGCTTCTTTCAACCTGGCGACCATGCAGGTTCGGATCGAATACCTGCCAGGGGCCGTCGACCTCGAGACACTTCACCGGCGCATAAAAGACTTCGGATACGTTGTTCGGGAGATGCCGAGCCGGTCCGGAGATTCAACGGGTGAAGATTCCGAGGAGTCCGCGCGCCGGGCGGAGTATCTGACTCTGCGGCGGAAATTCATTGTCGCCGCACTGCTGTCCGCGCCGGTTCTTCTGATTGCGATGTCGCACGGCCGCTTCACACTCATCGGCCCGCGCTGGGTAAACTGGTTGGAACTCGCCCTGACCACTCCGGTGGTGTTTTACGGAGGGAGCCAATTCTATCGGGGTGCGTGGGCAGCTTTTCGCCATCGTGCCGCCGATATGAACACGCTGATCGCAGTTGGGACTGGAGCCGCGTACGTATATAGCGTCGCAGCTACGGTCTTTCCCCAGGTGTTCGCTGCCGCCACTGGCAGGGGCATGGCGGGCATGCCCGGAAGCGGAACGAACGAATTGATGGTACCGGTCTATTTTGAAGCCGCTGGTGTCATCATCGCCCTAATTCTGCTCGGGAGGTTGCTCGAAGCGCGCGCAAAAGGCCAAACCGGTGAGGCCATCCGCCGTCTCTTGCGCCTGCAGCCGAAGACGGCGCGCGTAATCCGGAAGACCGGAGATAGGCAGGACGAACAAGACATACCGGTGGAGGAAGTGCTCCCGGGAGACATCGTCGTTTTGCGCCCGGGAGAACAGGTGCCGGTTGACGGGAGGATCACGACTGGAGCATCGGCAATCGACGAATCGATGCTGACCGGAGAGAGCCTGCCCGTCGAAAAATCGCCTGGCGACAACGTTTTCGCCGCCACCATGAACAAGACCGGGTCGGTCCTGTTTGAAGCGACGAAGGTGGGCAGGGATACCGTTCTCCAACAGATCGTAAGGATGGTTCAGGATGCGCAGGGCTCGAAAGCCCCCATCGCCCGGCTGGCGGACGTGATCAGTGGAGTCTTCACGCCAATCGTTCTCGTCATCGCCGTCGCGACCTTCGTTGCGTGGTTCGTTCTGGCTGATCCGTCGGTGCGTTTTACTCTCGCCTTCGTCAATGCGATCGGAGTGCTCGTGATTGCGTGCCCGTGCGCGCTGGGCCTCAGTGTTCCGACGGCCGTAATGGTCGGCACGGGCAAGGGCGCGGAGCACGGCGTGCTCATCAAGGGCGGAGAGGCTTTGGAGACCGCCCACAAGCTGCAGGCGATAGTCTTCGACAAGACCGGTACCATCACAACGGGACAGCCCGAGATGACGGATCTCATTCCCGCCCCTGGCCGCGACGCGGAAGAACTGCTCAGGCTCATCGCTTCCGCGGAAAAGGCAAGCGAGCATCCGCTCGGCGAAGCAGTCGTGCGAGCGGCCGCAGCGCACGGTCTGACTCTCGTGACGCCAGCGAGTTTCAATGCAGTGCCGGGAAAAGGTCTCGAGGCCACGGTCGAGGAGCATCAGGTTCTGGTTGGAAATCGCGCTCTAATGGCCGACAAGCGAATATCACTGAACGGATCCGAAGAGATTGCTACCGAGTTAAGCGAAGCCGGGAAAACTGCAATGTTCGTCGCGATCGACGGGGAATTCTCGGGAATCGTCGCCGTCGCTGACAGGGTCAGGCCTGAAGCTCAAGAGGTTGTGAACAGTCTCAAGAAAATGGGACTCAGGGTCGTGATGATGACCGGAGACAACCGTCGAACTGCGACCGCCGTTGCGCGACAGATCGGCATTTCGGACGTGCGAGCTGAGATCCTGCCCGGAGACAAGGCACTCGAGATCAAGAATCTGCAGCAAGGTGGAACCGTCGTTGGCATGGTCGGCGACGGAATTAACGACAGTGTCGCTCTTGCCCAAGCCGATCTTGGAATCGCGATGGGAACGGGAACCGATGTCGCCATCGCGGCGTCCGACATTACACTCTTGAGAGGGGATTTGCGGGGCGCGCTGACGGCGATCAGTCTCTCAAAGGCAACGATGCGGACGATCAAGCAGAATCTTTTCTGGGCTTTCGTCTACAACGTCATCGGAATTCCTATTGCTGCAGGGCTTCTCTATCCACTGACCGGCTGGCTCATGTCGCCCATTCTGGCCAGCGCAGCGATGTCTCTGTCCAGTGTGTCTGTCGTGACCAACAGCCTGCGGCTACGGCGCTTCACTGCGCCCACCACATCATTCAAGGCAGCCTGAGATGGATTCACAGGAGACCATAGTCCTGCTGTCAGGCGTTTTCCTTAGTGCCCTCATACTGTGGTATTTCTTCGGCCCGAGGAAGGGAGTAAGCGCACAGGTCGCGGATGGTGGCATTCAGGAGGTGAAGGTAGTCGTGAAGGGGGGGTACTCTCCCGATGTCATTGTCGTCAAACAGGGAGTTCCTGTAAAGCTCGATTTCTACCGAGATGAAACAGCTTCGTGCAGCGAAGAGATCGTGTTCGGAGACTTTGGAATCGCCCGGCACCTGCCGCCCTTCCAGACGACCACGATTGAGTTCACGCCCGATACGCCAGGAGAATTCACATTCGCCTGCGGGATGAACATGATGCGAGGAAAGCTTGTCGTTGAACAATCCGCTGCAGGCTCCGTTTGAAACAAATTCGTGAGTTGTAGAGCTCAGTGCATCACTCGCTAACTATCCAGCAGTATCGCCTGTGGCTCTATCTCAGCTTAGTTGTGGCTGGCGCATGCGGCTCGGGCTCTAAGGATCGAGCGGCCCAGGACCAGATTCCGCCGGCTCCGGCTGCGATTGCCACTGGCCCCAGGGACACCGTTTCCGGTGCTAGCCGGCGGCAATGGACTCCCGCGAATTTGGAGGAGGGACTGCGAAAAAGCGGGCTGAATCCAGTTGAGGGAGGCCCGGTCAAGCAACCGTTCCTGGGTGGGGAGGGAATTCTATACCAAATCGGTTCGGCGGAGCTTCAAGTGTATTTCTACGCCGATGCCGGAGCGGTGGCACGAGATACCGATCCCCTGGATACAACGCGTGTCGCGCCTCCCAACATGCAAGTGAGTTGGCGGATGCCACCGACACTATTAGTCGACAACAACATGGCCGCCATTCTTCTGACGCGTGATGACGCGCTACGACGGAAGATCACGGCGGCAATAAAAAAGGCTCATCGCGATTAGGCGACCGAGGCATCGCAACTCCCCTCTTGACCTAGGCGACACACCCTCTCTATGAGACAAAAATGATTCTGCAGCCAATCGATTTCGTGGTGTACGCCTGGCTGGTCATCGCCGTTCTCTCGGCCTTTTACGTCGCCTACGATCAGTTTCGTAACAATCCGGAAGCCCCTGTCATGAAGTGGGGATTCGTGCTCGTCACTCTCTACATGGGGCCGATCGGCCTGCTTCTCTACGTGATGGCGGACAAAGAGCCGTCTCCGGGCACCCACGAGCGGTTCGTTCAACCCCTCTGGA
>JALYZH010000404.1 GCA_030948945.1 Gemmatimonadota bacterium
GTGCGGAGCTCTATAAGGCGGTCAATGGCGTCGCGGACCTTTGCGATGAGGGCGTCGATGCGCGTTGTCTCGCCGTCGAGGAAGACGGCGATTGCGCATTGCTCACCGAGCTGCGGCACGCAGACTGCCATCGCCATTAGATAGCGACGCTTGACACCTTCCGCCGTGCTGCCCGTAGCCATCAACTCAACGCCTTGCCGAAACGCTGAGGAGATGAGAAGACGGTACAAGTACTCGGGCATCATTTGCGCAGCATGAGGCCGCAGCAACACTACTCGTTGGCTGAGGATGTACCGGTTGTCATCTGGCACGAGCGCCACATTGCCCAGCGGCGCCTCTGTGGTGAACAGGACGTCTCCCTTTCTTGTGGGGCCTTGCCCCATCCACCGGTCGTGGAGCTCCTGAGACCCGTAGTTCACGCCACGCGACAGGTCGAGATAGCCCTCCCGTACGTTGACAGCCGATATCGCAGGAATATCACCGCCCCAGTCCATCCCTAGTTTTGTCGGGGTTCGGCCACGAAAGTCCATCAGCGTTACCACCGCCTGCCGAAGCTGCTTCACCTCCCAATGTGCCGGAATGTCCCCCAGCCAGTCGACGCCGGACTCCTTCATGGGGATGTTCGGCTTGAGGCCCTTGGTGACGGCGCAGGTAATGAGGGCGGTGCGCTGCTCCAGGAGCAGCGCGATCAGCCGCTCCTTCTTCGCAACCAGGGTATCGATCCGCGCCGTTTCCCGGTCGAGGAACGCGGCGATGGCGCGTTGCTCGGGCTCGGGCGGGGTGGCGAGTTCGTACGTCGCCATCTCGCTCTCGTTGATCGCGGGAAAGCTTACTCCCTTCGAGTTCGCCACAACCCGCTCGACGAAGTACGGAGCTCGCAGGACATACGCAGCGTAGGCTGCAGTCAGATCGTCCGTCGGTCGAACCACGGCAAAGCCCGTCGACACAACTGTGCCGGGGACAGGATCGCGCATCGGCGCGATCGCGCGAAGGTATGTACGCACGGTGGACACGATCACATCGCCATCGCGCACTCGTCGGCGGGCACGAGATGGAGCATTCGCGAACGTTAGCTGCTCGCGGTTAACGATGCGTCCGAGGCTGTCGACGCTTCCGATGTCGACGTAAGTCATCTCAAGCGTCGGGTCGGTGTCCTCCATGAGGGACTCTGGATTTAGAGCCGCCAGATGCTTGAGCCGCTTTACCTTCCAATGCGCAGGAATTTCGCCCAGCCACTCAACGCCGGAGTGTCTGTATGCCGCATAGGGCATGAGCTGTCGCAGCGCTATCGGCAGCCCCGCCGTCTTTGCTTCGCTCACGGCGCTACCCGCCATGGTCCGGCCGGCCGCCAGTCACCAGTCGACCTGTGACCGACGACAAGGTCGTCCCAAAGGGGACGGAGGAAGCCGATGACGACAGCACCCACCAGATCGAAATCCTGAGAAACGCCGTCGAGATGGTTACGCGTCACGTACCCTCGCCACTGTTGCGCGCGCAAGTTGCTCGAGTAGAAGGCACTCGTCAAAGCCACTGGTACGTCGGACGGTATGGGCGTCGCTCGACGATCGAACGTTGCGCGCACGGCTTCTACAAGCGTGCTCCGATCAAAAGCAAACTCTTGGGCAAGCGCGTGAATGTCATAGAAGTCCTTGAACCTGGTGTTCCGTTCGCCCAGGACTACCATGGCATTCATCTTCTCGGCGACGACAGACTCTGGCGGATACGCGAGGATCCGCGGCGGGGGATCGCCCAGGATCGTCCTGTACTCCTCTTCCTGCGGACCGGGGACGATCGCGTTACCGAAACCGACGTCCATCTGTACGGAAATCCGGGTCCTCCCGATACGTGCCTTGATTTTGAGACGCAACCCGTCGTACTCCGAGCCGTCGCGGATCGGTACCACCTTGATGTTCTCGGTGTCGAAAACAATCTGCTCTACCTCGTCCGGCGTTTCGCAGATTTCGCGGACTGCATTCACCACGTCCTGTGGATCGGAGCTACCGTAACCCGTAAAGTCGACGTCTCGCGTTGGTCGATAGACGGTGCCCCACATCGCGAATAGCGTCGCGCCCTTCAGGACAAAGCGCTCGCGATGGCTTGACCGACCGAGTCGATACAGGAATCGCTCAATGGCGTAACGTTGCAATCCAAGCCCTACATCTACGCCTCGCGATTGAAACTCGTTTCGAAGCCGCTGGAGGAGCGACTCGACCCGTGCACTGGTCCTGCGATCAGTCATACCGACAGCGCTTCCAGATAGGGCGCTATGACCGTGCGGATGCGGCACACCTCGGCTGCTCGATCGATCTCGCCGATTGTGGCTTTGCGTGACCGGACCGAATCGCGAAGCGCTTCGACTGCGACATCGATGCCGATCTTGTTCCGATAGCGAAAGCAGTCGATCACAGTTCGCGCCGGCGTCGTGATTCGGACGCGCACGCCTTGTATCGATTGTGTGACCACACCGTACGTCAGCATCTGCCCCGAGAAGCGGACAATGCTGACAGCCGCAGGGAGGCGAGTCGGTTTGCGTGCCTTTCGATCGAGGGCGAGCCACACCTGGCGCGGCGACTGCGTGCCAATGTCGTGGACCCGCAGCGCCGAGATAAGGCAGACGATCGCATGAGGAACTGCCGAGGCGATCATGGCGATCGTCTCCAACTCTGTCGCTTCCGCGTCAGAGAGACGATATAGTCCGCGACCGGCCTTCTCCACGCGTCCCTCCGCCAGCAGAAGCAGAATCTGATACTGGCTGATTCCGAGCGGTTGCAAATCGCGGGGACGAAAGAAGGCGCCAACGCCGGCTCGCCTGAGGTCGGAAAGGGTAGGCCCAGCCATGAGATCAATTTAGCATACGTCGGCACTTAGCCGCAACCGCCGACGCTTATAAAATCCGGGAATGTAGTCTCTTGGACCCAAGTGCCGACATTTACGCAGCTCCCACAGAACCAGTCACCTCAGCCAACATCTGAAGGATGTCCGACTCGATCGCCCGGATATCCGCCTCGACCTCCTCCAGAGGGCGCGGCGGTGTGTAGCGATAGAAGTAGCGGTTGAAGTTGATCTCGTACCCAACGAGTCCGACCTCGCCATCCTTGGGATCACGCTTGGAGGTGTCGATCCAAGCGTCGGGAACGTGAGGGTTGATCTCACGCCGGAAGAATACGTCTACCGGCTCCGAAAGTGACACACTCTCCGTGTCGCGCAGATCCGGGTCAGGTTCGGGATTGCCGTCCTTGTTCCGACAGATGGCTGCTGACTCGTCGCGCTCGGAGAGGGCGGTCAGGACAGCCTTCCTCCCGGGCGCCGGGAGCTTCACACCGGCCTCTTTCGCCGCCGCGTCGAGGAGCCGCTCGAACTCATCCCGATCCTTGATGAGCGATCCCGGCATCGATCCGACGAGTTTGCGGATGGCGTCCTGCATTGCGCGCCCTTCGGCCTGTTCTTTTGCACCTGCAGCCCCCTTCTTCTTCGACTGCGCAAGGGCCTGAAAGCCTTTGTCGTCCTCCAGGCGGGCGATGCGATCCGGGCTCGCCTGGAAGTCCAGCCGGAGCGGTCGCTCGACGGTGATCTTGCGGAATCCGAAATGGGTGGTGGGGAAGATGCGACTGATGACGACCTCCTCTTCCTTGCCGTCGCTGGCAACCGTGCGTGTTTCCCCATCGCGGAAGCTCTCGAGGATCCTCAGGATATCCTGTGCTTTGTCCAGCGGTATCTCGCGCCGCTTGTCGCCGAGGCTCTTGCGCATCTGAACCCAGAAGGAGCTTGCGTCGATGAGCTGCACTTTGCCCTTGCGTGCGGCAGCCTTCCGATTCGTCACCACCCAGATGTACGTGGCGATTCCGGTGTTGTAGAAAAGCTGTTCCGGCAGTGCGATCAAGGCCTCGAGCAGATCGCTCTCGAGGATGTAGCGGCGAATCTCGCTCTCGCCGCTGCCGGCATCGCCGGTGAAGAGCGGCGAGCCGTTCATGATGATCGCAGTGCGCGAACCGCCTTCGTTCGGCGCTTTCGCGTGTGCGAGCAGGTGGAGCAGGAAGAGCAGCTGGCCGTCACTGATTCTCGGCAGGCCGGGTCCGAACCGGCCCGCGGTGCCTTTCTCATGCTCAGCGCGGACGGCGTCCTCGTCGCGCTTCCAGTCCTTGCCATACGGTGGATTGGCGATGAGATAATCGAAGGCTCGGCCTGCATGACGGTCCTTAGAGAGCGTGCTACCGAACGCGATGTTGTCGGCATCGCGCCCGGTCGGCTCCTTCATATATAGATCGGACTTTGCAACCGCCCACGTCTCCGGATTGACCTCTTGGCCGAATAGGTGGATCTCGGCTCTGGGATTGAGCGGTGGCCGGAAAATGTCCCCGTTCTTTCGCAAGCCGGCAGTGATGTGTTCCTTCGTGATCAACAGCATGCCACCTGAACCGCAGCACGGATCGTAAACCGTGCCCACAACGCCCGGCCGACGAATGCGAGCTTCGTCGCCAACGAGCATGAGGTCGACCATCAAGTGAACCACGTCTCTCGGCGTGAAGTGTTCGCCGGGGTTCTCGTTAAGGGCTTCGTTGAACTTCCGCAGCAGTTCCTCGAAGATGGTACCCATCGTCGGGTTGTCGACGCGGTCCGGGTGGAGATCTACCTTCTTGAACCGCTCAACTACCTGAAACAGCAGTCCCGCTTCGTCAAGTTTGCTGATCGTGTTGTCGAAGTCGAAGCGTTCCAGCACTTCGCGCATGTTAGGGCTGAAACCAGCGATGTAGTTCCGGAGGTTCGCGGGGAGATGCGGAGCGTCGGCCAGGAGCTTGTCGAAGTCGTAGCGCGAGGTATTGTAGAATGCGAACCCAGATGCGCGCCGGAGTTGCGCATCCATATCCTCCAAGCCACGGCCCTTGAGCTCTGCCTGGCGTTTAAGAACTGAGTTTTTTGTCTTGGCGAGGACGCAGTCGAGGCGCCTAAGGACCGTGAGCGGGAGAATCACGTCCTGATACTTGCCGCGCTTGAATGTATCGCGGATCAAGTCCGCAACGCCCCAAAGGAAGTTGACGATTTCGCTGTGATTCACGTCGGGAGGATTAGTTTATGCCCTTTATTGGCGGCGCCGGTCACTGCTGCCTCACGCCGTCGTGCAAGGGGATTAATCACGGATTCACAACCCGGAGTGTGCGTGACGCTTAACAATATGCACGCTTTGAGTCGCAAGATACTCTCGCGCGTTCTTTTCTGACTACGCATTGGTCGCGGGCCGCGAATGCTAAGAAGATCGCAAACAGCGCAGCCCTAGGCAATGAACGAGCGAGCCACCATAGAACGCGGTGCGGTTCCCATGCTGGCGAGTGAGCCTTTTTGACGGTTGCTACCCGAGTCGTTCCTGAGCATCGTTGCGTCGTGGGCGCAACTTTCGCATAGTTTGCTCGCTCCCCAGAACCTGGTCGTACGAATTCAAGTTGCGCACATGCCCGTGCTGACTAATCGAGATAAGGGCAGTAAGGCCCGTTGCAACGCACTCACGTTGGGGACGCGCGACGAGGTTGCGGCTCGCCTGACTGAGCTGATGCAACCGTTCGGCGCGGTTGGCCAAAGCGATAAGTGGCTGCCAGATGGGCACGACCACACTACGGAGCCTGAGTTACACAAATCGGCCCTGCTCCTTCCCGAAACCGTTCGGTTCAAACTGGGAGAATGGTGGTTAACTCCGGGAAACGTTCATCGCAGAGGCCCGACCTTTGACATTGCCAGCACGTGCAAGATCGATGGAGAAACTGTACCGGGGCTGATGCTTATTGAGGCGAAAGCGCATGAAGAAGAGCTGAGCAAGGAGGCCGCGGGCAGGAAGGAAATCAGAGCAAATAAAGGCGGAATCCCGCCAAAGACGTCTCAGCGCGAACACCAGCGCCGCCAACACGCTCAGATTGGTGAGGCGATCGGAACGGCATGCGAGGTTCTGTCGAGCGCGACCGCCGTGAGGTGGACGATCTCTCATCGCTCACATTACCAAATGGCAAACAGATTCGCGTGGGCGGCAAAGCTGACGGAGTTAGGCGTCCCAGTGGTTCTTATTTACTTGGGATTCTTAAACGCGCGGGAGATGACCTCGTCGGGGTTAACAACCTTCGCAACACACGAGCAATGGACAAACGCAGTTAGAATCCATAGCGAGCCATTGTTTCCATTCACAGTGTGGAACAATCGGTGGGCATGTAACGGGCATGCCATGATTCCTTTGATCAGATCAGTCGACGTCCCGATGATTGACCGGCCAGTGAGACAGCCTAAGCCGCCATCCATGAGTCGCCGCCGCGCCGAGGGATAAAATGGCACGCATAACACCCGAGGAGGATTTCTCTGCGATTATCGCAGTCGCACAGAACTGGGTAGAAACCTGCATGATCGAAGACGGTTCGATGCTTTCGAACAAAAGCCTCTGGACCTTGGCGAATGTCGAGAACGTCAGGGAGGCATTTGTCGGCAACCCAGATACTGGCAAGGACGACTTTCTTACAAAACTAAAAAGGCAAGCCGAAAGATCTTCGCAGCCCGGCAAGCAACTAATGGCCGAAATGCTATGGGCACTGCTGCTCTTTCCCTCGAACGTCGCGCCGCACACCAAGCGCAACCAAATCGCGGAGATATGGAAACTCTCGGGCGAGCCTTTCCCTAGTAGCTCGCCTCTCCTTGCGGACCACATCCTCGCCGGAATCGGGTCCGGAGGTCCCGGCTTTAACAATCACCGCTCGAGAGAGCTCACTTTTCTGATCGATATTGCCCGAGATCTTAAGGGACGACTTCCGAGCGAGCGCAAGACAGTGTTTTCATCTTACGAAGCTTTCATGTCGTGGATGAAGAATGTCCCCCAGACAGGCCACAGACAGTTTCGACACATGTTCCGCTATTTCATGTTTCCGGATCAAGTCGAAAGGATGTCCTCAAACAACGATCGGCAGCTGATACTTGAGGCCTTTCAGATTGCCCCTCGGAAGGAGCTGAAGAAATGGACGGACGACCAACTGGACGCAGCGCTGAGTAGGCTGCGCGAACGCCTGGAGACAGAAAACGCTGATACGATTCTTGATTTTTACAATCCGCCCTTGCGCGAGAAATGGCACCCTGATGAAAGGGTCGCATACGAACTGCCGACGGAAACGGTTGGAGCGGCTCGCGTAACTGCTCGGGTTTCTGAAGGTGACAGCCGAGCGGCGTCCAATGGCACTGTCAATCTGATTCTCTTCGGCCCGCCCGGAACGGGCAAAACGTACTGGTTGAACGAAAGGATAAAGAGGTACGTCGATTCGCCAACGGCGGTGGACGAAAAGACGTGGCTTTCCGAATTACTCGCCCGCTACGGTTGGCGACCCGTTATCGCAGCGGCGTTGGCATCCCTCAACAAGGCTGCTCGAGTAGCTGAAATCCGTGACCACCCTTTTGTTGTAGCGAAAGCCAAACAGCGCGGTCGGCCTTTAGCGTCCGTCCACCCAACTATATGGGGGTATCTGCAAGAACACACACCAGAAACGGTGGAGACTGTCGGCCACAAGGTTAGGCGTCCGCCTTTCACCTTCACCAAAACAAAGGACGGAGAATGGACGCTCCTGCCTGATTGGCGAGAGAACGACGTCGAAGCAGTCGAACTTAGCAAGGCTCTTCGCGAAGGCCCTGCGCGGTCTGCCGAGCCGATCAAGAGATATAAACTCGTGACCTTCCACCCCTCATATAGTTACGAAGATTTTGTAAGAGGCATACGGCCGGTAGCTGTGGGTGACGACGACGTCCCGGAGTTCCGGATGGTCGATGGCGTATTTAAGCGAATTTGCGACGAAGCTCGCGACAACCCCGACAAGCGTTACGCGTTGTTCATCGATGAGATTAACAGGGCAAACATAGCCAAGGTGTTCGGCGAATTGATTAGCCTCATTGAGATTGACAAACGTGTGTCAACCGGTCGGAACGAGAACCCTCAGGCAATGCTGGTCCAACTTCCTGGCACGACGGATACCGATCCCCCGGAACCGCCATTTGGCGTCCCTGCTAATCTCGATATCTACGGCACTATGAACACTGCGGACCGCTCAATTGCGCTCCTCGACATTGCCCTTCGACGTCGCTTTGATTTTCAAGAAATGGAGCCTCGCTATGACCTAATTGCTGAGGACATTGGCGAGATTGATCTGAGCGAACTACTTGAAAGGATTAACGACCGAGTCGAGTATCTCATCGATCGCGATCACCGAATCGGACACGCGTACCTAATGGGTGTTTCGACTATCGAAGAGCTTAGGCGCCGGTTTCAGTCAAAGATTATTCCGCTTTTGCAGGAGTATTTCTTCGACGATTTGAGCAAGGTGGCCTCTGTCCTGGCCACAAATAATGCGCCACCGATGATCCAAAGAATCCATTATCGCCGATCAGATCTATTCCGCGAAAACCTAGAAGGCATACCGGCAGAGCGCGATAAATTCGTCGTCACGGCATCAACTAGTTGGTCCGAAGCAACGTTCCGGGGCATTTACGCCAGCAGTATCGAAAGTGCCTGAGCCACGTTTCAGAGTGGTCGCCGCACGGCCTCGCCAATCACAACGGTCGTTGAACACGAGGAACTAACCATCGGGCCACCGGAGTCAGGCGCGGACATCACGACGGACGAGGCAGACGACCTAAGCGCAATCGGCGAGTACCGCCCGGGGTTTTGTCAACGCGGAATGTCTTCGCTCCGGGTCTCCCACTATTGTGGGCTGGTGCGCATGGGTTCTCGCATGCTTGAAGTCCTTCCGAAGACGGAACGGAACCAGGATGTGGCTTCGTCTCGCGGCTTATTGCTGCGCTTACTTCGTGCAGCAGGACCGTCGCAAATATTTCGGCATCTCCAAGTCAGCCAGCGCCTTTATGGCGGGCCCCTCTTAGAGATCTTTATCGCCGCCTTATTCGATGAAGTGGCGAATGTCATCCGCAGTGGCTTGCTTCGCCAGTACCGCAAGCATGAGGAAGACATAGCCGTTGTTCGAGGGAGGATTAATTTCACGTATCAGGCAGTTCGGCTTTGGAACAGACCAGACGTACTCGCCTGCAAGTTCGATGACCTTACGGTCGACAACAAGTGGAATAGAGTTGTTAAGAGTGCATTGCGCGATGTTCGCCCGTGGATCACCAGCAGCCTTTTGCGGCGACGGTGGAGTGAGTTGATAGTTGTCTTCGATGAGGTCGCCGACTTCTCATTCGAAAGCGCCGACCTGAGAGACATGTTCCTGGACCGACAGGCGATCCGTTATAAAGAAGTGCTCAGCTGGGCCCGCTTGATCTTCGCGCTCCTCACCCCCGAAGTCAGAGGTGGTAAGGATCCAGCGCCAGGGCTGCTATTTGACATGAACCTACTCTTTCAGACTGTCGTTGTTTCTCTCTTCCGTAGGGAATGCCAAACGAGTCCAAATATTGAGGTTCTTTCTCAAGACACCGGTCGATACCTCGGGGATGAATCCACCACTCGCATCACTGTCCTCGCCCTTCGACCAGACTTAGTCATCAAGAAGGGCGGAAAAGTCGTAGCAGTAGCGGACGCAAAGTGGAAAGAACCATTTCGAAACGAGGAGGGATTTGTGATACCCTCCGCTGAAGATGCTTATCAGATGCATGCATATTCGACTGCATACGAGTGCCGGTCGCTGCTACTCGCCTATCCATGTTTTCAATGGCATGCATCCACCAAACCGACTGCCATCAGCCTGGCCGGCGCTCTGGGCGCGTCCCTTCGGATCGCCTGCGTTGATCTTTCATCTGAGGTTTTCAGGCTGCGGAACATCGAGGGGGTGGTCCTGGACATGAATTCCTGACTTGCTATTACTTGGCTAGTCGGAGGACTCGCCCATTTTAAGTGCATGAGTGACTGGGTTGTAATAATAGTTCTCATCATAATTCTCGTTTTGTTGTTAAACGAGAGGAAGGAGATTCCGCCTGATGGGCTGTACGCGCCCGGTCCAGATTTGGAGGCGCTTACTGGTGAGGGCTACATTCCTGACCGAAGCGAGGGAAGCGTGGCTTCGCAACGAGACAAGATGCGCGAACTTTATCAAGGGTGCGCCGGAGACTTCGACAAAACCATTGCAGCGTACGCTGCTGCTGAGAGACGGGGAGAGGTGCATCGGCGAAGCAACGACTATGCGCTCAACCCTGAGGAATACGCTCGGCGGCTCTTGGCCGATGGCGTACGCAAAGGGTGGCTCAAGTGAAGCGTGCGTTGACCTGATTCGTTCGACCTGCACGTCCGGCGGGGGAGTTACGTGAAGGTCATGACTTCGCTGAAGGCGTTGTCTGTCTTGAGCGCGAGAGTGCCGGACGTGACATCGAAACCCAAGTTCCTGCTTTATCGCCGCGGTAGATGCGGTAGGGTAGCGAGCCGTTCACCGACTGAAGGGTGTAGTCGTCCGGGACGACAATTGGGCTGACGGCGGAGTCGCCGCACGCCGAGGAGAGGAGCGGGGAACTTGAAACGGCGGCGAGCGCGAAAAGGTGTCGGGTCGTAGACAAGAGCACGCTTCAGTCTAACAAGAAAACGGCACGTGAGAGCTATGAGCTCATGACTACTAAGAGCAGGTGCGAGGTGTGAGCAACGACGTCGCGAGTGATGGTTTCGACGCTACTCACAACGTTTTGCTCACACCCGGCGGCTGTCGTTTCTTTCTAAGGTCTTATGGCCACGCCGCCACAGCATTCCTAATTTTGGGAATGTCCTCACCCGCACGTTTCATCGGAACGGTCATGTCCTCACCCGCACGTTTCATCGGAACGGTCACTCTCGCGTTCGCCCTGGCCGATGTTTGTGGCGCGCAAACCTCCGGGCTCACCTTCGCGATAACGTTCCCAGCTTCGACTCACGGCGCCCCCGTAACCGGACGCGTCTTCCTTATAGTTAGCCGCGACTCGAGTCCCGAGCCACGATTCGAGACTCACCCGTTCGATCGCGGCTTGCCTATTTTCGGGCGCGACGTGAATGCTCTCGCCCCGGGCGAGGCGGTGATCATTGACGCCACGGTGCCCGGGTTTCCGCTGAAGAGTCTCGCCGACCTTCCGCCGGGCGACTACTACGCGCAGGCGGTTCTCAACGTCTACACCGAATTCCACCGCGCCGATGGACACGCCATCTGGGCCCACATGGACCAGTGGGAGGGCCAGCAATTCGCGACTTCGCCGGGCAACCTTTACAGTATCCCACAGAAAATTCACGTCGACGCCCGCGCGGGTGGAACGCACGCGCTGGTGCTCACGCAAACCGTCCCGACGTCGCCGCTGCCGCCGGACACGAAATGGGTCAAACAGATCAAGATCCAGAGCAAGCTCCTGAGCGCCTTCTGGGGTAGACCGATCTACCTCGGCGCGACCGTGCTGCTCCCCGCCGGTTACGACGCTCATCCGGATGTGCACTACCCGGTTATCTATGAGCAGGACCATTTCGGGCTTCGCCCGCCGCTGCGATTCAGCGAGAGCGGCAGGACGGAACCGGCCGCGGTTCGAGAAGCGCTGGCTAAATACAACCTCGATACGAGGGTGGAGTTCACCAGTGCCTGGAGCGGTCCTGGTTTTCCGAGAATGATCGCGATCCTCTTCCAGCACCCCACACCGTACTTCGACGACTCCTACGCCGTAAACTCGGCGAACAATGGACCGTACGGCGATGCGATTCTCACCGAGCTGATTCCATATCTCGAGGAGCACTTTCGAATTATCAGAAAGCCTTACGCCCGGGTCCTGACGGGCGGATCGACCGGCGGGTGGGAATCAATCGCGCTCCAGATCCATCATCCCGACTTCTTCGGTGGAACGTGGACCTTGTTTCCCGATCCCGTCGATTTCCGGCATTATGGGACAGTCGACATATACGCGGACACCAACGCGTTCGTCTTTACGAGAAGCGCCGGCCTTTTTCTCGAGCCCCCCACCGAGTGGCACCATCCCGAGCGCGGTCTCATGCGCGCAGTCGATGGTCAGCCTGTGCTCAGCATCAGAGAATACAGCAGTTGGGAAGATGTGCTCGGGAGTCACGGGCGCTCGACCGACCAGCTCGAGGCCTGGGAGTCTGTCTACGGCCCGGTAGGAGAAGACGGATATCCAAAGCCGCTCTGGGACAAACGTACCGGGCACATCGACCACGAAGTCGCCACCTACATGCGAGACCACGGCTTTGACTTACGCTACTATCTCGCGCAGCACTGGGCGACAATCGGCCCGCAACTGGTCGACAAAATCCACGTCGATGTCGGCGACATGGACAACTTTTATCTGAACCTCGCGGTGTACGATCTGCAGGCGTTCCTCGACAGCGCCACCGCGCCGCGATCGCTCGCTGTCTTTCGCTACGGTCGCCCGGAAAAGGGGCACGGTTGGCAGCACACGACCTCGGCGAACATGGTCCGCGAAATCGGAGACTTCATTACCGCGCACGCGCCTGCCGGTGAAAACTCGAAGCAGTGGAAATACTAGGAGGGGCGAAGTCCGTTCCTCCCCTTCGTGCAGAGTCTGTCGATCAACCCTGCGGTAATACGCCCACGCACGCCAGGTTCATATCGATCGCGTTCGTCGGAGCTGGATCGAGTGGACAAACCGAGTGCTGCGAGAGTAGCCTACGGCCATGGCGATTTCCGTCCCGCTGCGAATTCTGATGTCCTCGCGAACGATCCTGGTGGCATTCTTCTGTGCTCTCAGTGCCTGCACGAAAGAACGATCGCAATCGCAGAGCGCCGGACAATCCAAAGCAGAACCGAAATCTGCGAGTCTGGCCAGCCCAGCGGGCGAGGACGAACTCCTGCTCGCCGATGGAACCGGTGATGCGTCTGCAGTCGTTGCCCGCAACTGTGACGCATCCCTCTGGACTCACGTGTACAACCCCGACCGCCTGAAAAAGCTGAATGCGTGCATTGCCGTCACCGGAACGGTCGCCGTGTCCCTCGCCGATGAGGACGGCGATCAGCACTTTCTCGTCATGCTCGATGCGGGGCAGGAGAATCTGCTCACCAAGCGGAACCAGAAGAAAAAGGGCGGATTCCTCGTCGTCGAAATCGTGTGCGCCAATCCCGTCAAGGT
>JALYZH010000412.1 GCA_030948945.1 Gemmatimonadota bacterium
ACGCGATGTACGCGAAGTGGGTACAGAGCTACCGCGATCTGCCGATTCTCATCAACCAGTGGGCTAACGTCGTCCGGTGGGAGATGCGCACTCGCCTGTTTCTGCGGACTCTCGAGTTCCTCTGGCAAGAGGGACACACGGCGCACGCCACCCACGACGAGGCCGAGGAAGAAGCTCGCAAAATGCTGGGCGTCTACCGCGACTTCATGGAAGGGTGGATGGCAATGCCGGTAGTGACCGGAATGAAGACGGAATCGGAGAAATTCGCCGGCGCGTTGCGCACCTATTCCTGCGAAGGGATGATGCAGGACAACAAGGCGCTCCAGGCTGGAACGTCTCACAATCTCGGACAGAACTTCTCCAAGGCGTTTGATCTCAAATTCCAGACGGAGGTGGGTGGCATCGAGTACGCGTGGAACACGAGCTGGGGTGTCTCGACGCGCATGGTCGGCGGCTTGGTGATGACTCACGGAGATGACAGCGGACTTCGAACGCCACCGCTCCTGGCGCCGATCGAGATCGTGATCGTGCCGATCTGGCGGAACGAAGAGGACAAGGGTCGCGTCAAAGCCGCCGCGCATCTGGTCAAGGAAAGCTTGCTCGGCTGGGAGCGCCGCGTGCCCGGCCGTCTGCGCGTTCACGTCGACGACCGCGAGGGCATGAAACCTGGCGCCAAGTACTATGAGTGGGAGCTGCGGGGAATTCCTGTGCGATTGGAGCTCGGACCACGCGATCTCGACCAGAATCAGGCTGTACTGGTGCGTCGTGATACCGGCGTGAAGCGAGCGGTCTCGCTGACATCGGTCGGGGAAGACGCCGCCGAGCTTCTGCACCAGATCCAGGAGACGATGCTCATCGATGCTCGGGAGCGAAGGGAGCATAACAGCATTCGGGGCGGAATCACCTACGATCGCTTCCGCGAAGTGATGGAGGGAGATGGCGCTTTCGTCTACGCCGGCTGGTGTGGCGACCCAAAGTGTGAGGCCGACGTAAAGGAGGAAACGAAGGCGACGATCCGCGTTCTGCCGGACGAGGAATTCAGATCGGCCGATCCACCGAAGACGTGCCTCAAGTGCGGACGCCCATCAACAGCCGAGGCGCTGTGGGCAAAAGCGTACTGAAGGGGCGCGAAGTCGCGTCGACGGGTAAAAAGGATCCAACCGCGGTCAGCAGCGAGGCCTCGCCCCTGAATACCAGCGGGCTTCGCACAGAAGATGTTCCGCTCGAATTGATTGCGCGCGAGATCGGCACGCCGTGCTTCGTGTACAGCGCTGGAGCTATCCGCGAGCAGTACGCCCAGCTCCGGGACGCGCTCAAGGCCATCGACGCGCGGCTTCACTACAGCGTGAAGGCGAATTCGAGCATCGCGATTCTGGCACTGCTCCGGGACCTGGGAGCGGGGCTCGATATCGTTTCGGGCGGCGAGCTATTTCGCGCCCTCCAGGCCGGGTACACGGGCCGCGACATTGTCTTCAGCGGTGTTGGCAAAACCGAGCGCGAGATGGAGGAAGCACTCGAGGCGCAGGTGCTCTTCCTCAACGTGGAGTCCGAGCAGGAGCTCCACGTCCTCGATGCCGTCGCGAACCGCCTCGGCGTCGTCGCTCCGGTTGCATTGCGGGTGAATCCGGAAGTGCTCGTCGATACCCCGCATCCCTACACCCGCACCGGGGAGAAGGGGATGAAATTCGGAATCCCCTTCGATGAAGCGCTATCGGTGGCCAAGGTCGCCGCGAAGCTCTCGAACATTCGATTGGTCGGGCTCGACATGCACGTCGGGTCGCAGATCTCGCAATTCGCCCCCTACGAGGTCGGGCTTCAGCGCCTGCTGCACTTGCGGCGGGAGATCGAGCGCGAGACGAAACTGCACCTCGAGTGGCTCGATATCGGCGGTGGGTTAGCCGTGACGTACGACGCCGAGCGGTCGGTTGACGTGCGTCACTTCGGTCAGGTGATCAGCACGCTGGTCAGTGGATCGGGTCTCAAAATCATCCTCGAGCCGGGCCGCTTCCTGGTCGGCAACGCGGGAGTTCTCCTCACGCGAGTGCTCTACAGGAAACGGAGCGGCGGGAAGGAATTCATTATCACCGATGCGGGAATGACCGACCTGCTCCGGCCGTCGCACTACAACGCGTTCCATCGCATCGATGCTGTGAATCCGACGGGGCGAACCACTGTTGCAGATGTCGTCGGGCCGATTTGCGAGAGCGGCGATTTCCTCGCCCTCGACCGCCAGATCGACGACGCCCAGCCCGGCGATCTTCTTGCTGTTCAGTCCACCGGAGCGTACGGATTCGTGATGTCATCCAACTACAACTCGCGCCCGCGAGCGCCAGAAGTGCTCGTCGATGCGGACAGGTTCGCGGTCATCACCCAGCGCGAGAGCTACGACGATCTGATCCGCAACGAGATTCAGACTCCTGAATGGAGGAGCCAGTAGTGCGAATCGGGGTGATGGCCGACACACACGATCGGGTTCCCGCTGTCGCGGACCTTCTCGAGAGACTGTCGCAGAAAGGCGTGAGCATGGTGATGCACGCCGGGGACTACTGCTCCCCGTTCTGTCTGGCGCCATTTCATCAACGCGGTACGGCATTGCTGGGCGTCTTCGGACGAAACGATGGAGATCGCGAGACGCTGGCCGCCTATGCCGCCCGCGGAATGGGAACCGAGATCTACGAGTCGCCGCACAGCTTCGACGTCGGAGGAAAGCGGATCCTCCTGGTGCACGACATCGCGGAGGTCAACGCCAGATCCGTCGAATCGCACGACTTCGTGATTCACGGCTCCTCTCATCTCCAGTCGCGGAGAAAGGTAGGGAACACGCTGGTGATCAATCCCGGCGAAGCCTGTGGGTGGATTCATGGGAAGTGCACAGCGACGATTCTCGACACAGAAACCGGAGAAGTAGAAGACATCGTGCTATGAGCAGCCGGATTCTCATAATTGATTTCGGCTCACAGTTCACGCAGTTGATCGCCCGCCGGGTTCGCGAGGCGCGAGTGTACTCGGAGATTCATCCGCCGAGTCGCACGGTGGAGTGGATTCGGGAATGGAAGCCCACCGGCATCATCCTGAGTGGTGGACCCAACTCTGTGTACGGCGACAACGTCCCGCTCGCTGACCCCGCAATCTTTGACATCGCACCCGTGCTCGGCATCTGCTACGGCATGCAGCTGATCGCCCACATCGAGGGAGGGGAAGTCATCCGCACCAACCGGCGCGAGTACGGACGCGCCGAGATGAAAGTGCTCGAGCAGAAGGGACTGTTTGCCGGATTCTCAGCTAACGAGCCGGTTACCGCCTGGATGAGTCACGGCGATCACATCGAGCAGCCGCCCAAAGGATACCGGGTCACGGCCGAGAGCAAGGGAAATCCAATCAGCGCGTTCCGCCACGAGAAGCGTCCGATCTTCGGTGTGCAGTTTCACCCGGAAGTTGCGCACACTCCCCGCGGCGGAGAGATCATCTCGAACTTCCTGTTCTCGATCTGCAAAGCGGAGCCGACGTGGACTGCCGGTGCCTTCATCGAGGAGGAGGTCGATCGGATCCGGACGGCCGTGGGCAAGTCGCGCGTGATCTGCGGGCTGTCAGGAGGGGTCGATTCATCAGTCGCCGCCGCACTCGTGCATCGCGCGATCGGGGATCAGCTCACCTGCATCTTCGTCGATACGGGGCTCCTTCGCTTGCACGAGCGCGGTCAGGTCGAGCGGACGTTCCGCGCCAACCAGGGAATCAAGCTCGTCACGATCGACGCAGAAGAGCGGTTCCTGAGTGCACTGGCGGGGGTCGACGACCCGGAGCAAAAGCGAAAGATCATCGGATATACCTTCATCGACGTGTTCGAGGACGCGGCGGCGCAGGTGGGGGAGGATGTCGATTTCCTGGTTCAGGGGACCCTCTATCCGGATGTCATCGAGTCGTTCTCCCCTCGGGGCGGGCCGTCAGTGACGATCAAAACTCACCACAACGTTGGCGGGCTCAAGCCCGGAATGAAGTTCAAGCTGATCGAGCCGCTGCGTGAGTTGTTCAAGGACGAAGTGAGGAACGTCGGAAGGGAGCTGGGCTTGCCCGAGGAAATGGTAGCGCGGCATCCATTCCCAGGCCCAGGTCTGGCGATCCGGATCCTGAGCGATATCACGAAGGAGAAGCTGGATCTCCTGCGCGCCGCTGACGCGCTGTATCTGGAGGAGATTCGCGAGGCTGGTTTGTACGACGAGATCTGGCAGGCGTTCGCGGTATTGCTTCCGGTGCGGAGCGTCGGAGTGATGGGTGACGAGCGCACCTACGAGAACGTGCTGGGCCTGCGCGCCGTGACCAGCACCGACGGCATGACCGCGGATTGGTATCCTTTTCCGCACGACGTCCTCGCGCGGATCTCGAGCCGCCTGATCAATCAGATCAAAGGCGTGAATCGCGTCGTCTACGACGTCAGCTCAAAGCCGCCAGCGACTATCGAATGGGAGTAACACGGATGCTCCGGATTCGAACACCGATGCTTCGGATTAGATCGCTGCTGCAGTCGGAGCTTTGGCGCCACGCGGAGCGATCCGCAGCCTCCGCGTTGTTATCCGAAGCATCCGTGTTCTTAAAGGCTCTTTTCCTCCAACAACTGCATGAACTCACGCGGTTGTTTCAGCTTCAGCAGGCGTTCGGGGACGTCTGACTCCTTGCTGAATTGGGCGATTTTGCCGAGCACCGGCAGATACTGATTGGAGACCTCGAGCGGCGGGGCGACGATCAGGAAGAAGAAGAAAACGGGCTTCTCGTCGATCGCCTTGAAATCGACGCCTTGACTCTTTCGTCCGAACGCGACGCGCAGCCGCGACACCACGAGAGAGCGGCAGTGGGGAATCGCGATCCCACGTCCGATGCCGGTCGATCCCAGATTTTCGCGCCGCTTCAACATCTTGAACAACATTCCTTCCGACTTGTCATCGAGACCCAGGAGGCCAATCAGCTCCTTGAGGATTTCGTCCTTCGTGTTGCCCTCTAGCTCGAGTTTTATCGCGTCTTCCGAAAAAAAATCGCGTAGTTCCATCAGCTCCCCGAGAGTGTTCGACAAGTTTGCGCGTGCGAGGACGGAAGTTACGCGCGGCCGCTGCGAGAGTCAAACCACGATGTTGCAAGCACTTGGGTGTGTCACTTACCTTGTATGAGATGCGATTTCCCTTTCCTGTCCGAGAGGACATTCCGCTCTATCTGGCGCCGATGGCCGGCGTGTCAGAGTCGCCCTTTCGTCGACTCTGCCGCCGCTTTGGCGCCGACGTCGTAGTCACGGAATTTCTCTCTGCCGAGGGAATTCGTCGGGAAAACGCTGCGACGCTGGACAAGCTTCGCTTCGGCGCTGACGAGCGACCGATCGGAGTACAGATCTTCGGCGCTGATCCAATTGCGATGGGTGAAGCCGCGCGCCTCGTCACCGATGTATTTCAGCCGGAGTTCATCGACATCAACTTCGGCTGCCCAGTGAAGAAGGTGGTCAGGCGGAACGGAGGGTCGGGGTGTCTCAAGGACCTGTCGCTCGTCGAATCCGTCATTCGCTCGGTCTCGTCGAGCACGCATCTACCGGTGACAGTCAAGATCCGGAGCGGCTGGAGCGAGGAGACCCGTGATCCCGTGACGATCGCGCTCCGCTGCCAGGATGCCGGAGCCAGGGCACTCGCGCTCCACCCTCGCACGCGCACGCAGATGTACTCCGGCAGGGCGAGGTGGGAGGAGATCGCTGCCGTTGCCCATGCCCTCGAGATTCCAGTCATCGGGAACGGCGACATCAAGACGGCCGAGGACGCAGTCAGGCTCCAACGCGAAACCGGCTGCGCCGCGATCATGATCGCGCGCGGGTCGTTCGGTCAGCCCTGGATCTTCGATCAGACCCGAGCGCTCTTGGAAGGAAAGCCAAAGCCCGAAGCACCAGCTATCGAGCGCCGGTTCGAGATCGCGCTCGAGCACGCGAGGATGGCTGACGAGTACGAGGCTGATCCCCGTGGAGCCGCCATCGAGTTCAGGAAGCACCTCGGCTGGTACGTGAAGGGTGTACCCGGCTCGGGAGAGCTGCGTCGCAAGCTTCACGCGGTGGTGAGTCTGTCGGAGGTAGAGGACGTGTTTGCCGGGTATCTCGCGAGTCCGCGTCGGTACGACGATGCCGTAATCGCCGCCTCGCTCGAAGACGATACCGAGGATCAGCGAGCGCCTGCAGCCGCATGAAGCGACCACCCGTAAGGCATTGTTTGCACGCCTGTTAGGGCTTGAGCTTAAAGCGTCTTCTCAAGTCGATTTCGATTGACTCGGAATCGCTTTTGTGCTATACTACATGAACGGGGGCGACTGGCTTCGACGGGGTTAGTGAAGCTGTGGCCGCGTGCCCAGGTACTCAGGTCCTGGTAAAACCTCTGGGGATTTTTACAACTGCCAACCAAAACTTGGCCCTGGCTGCGTAACTCTTAGGAGTTGCTGCACCTGCCCTTGAAGAAGCTCTCCTGAGGCGGCTTTGAGGGTATCGAAAATTCGGGATAGTTGGCTGCTGCGTCT
>JALYZH010000087.1 GCA_030948945.1 Gemmatimonadota bacterium
TAACGATTCCTCCGTGGGACAGAATCTAGCAAGCCCGACTAGAGCTGCGACTTGCTGAACGCGGGCTCTCCCTCGAATTCCTGGAGCTTCTCGATGTGCATCCAGCGAAACTGACCGCCAATGGTACCCAGCAAACTCAGGATGTCGGCGTCCTTCAACTCGGAACCCGCATCGCGCGGAACGAATCGGCAGCGAAAGTGATCGACGAGTGAAACGCGGCGTCCACTCGACGGAAAGACCATCGCTCCGCGATTCGTGATCATCTCCAGGCGCAGCGTCGACGACTTCGCGAGCGTCTCGAGTCCCGCCGCCAGTGGGGTCGGCTCGAGCTGCGACTCTATGTACACATCAACTCCGATGACGCGGCGAGTCGCAGCGGGCACGACGTTCACGCCGAGCTGCGTCGAGGGAAGATCTACTTTCTTGTAGTCGCGAGGAGGACTGACCTTTGAGCGCTTGCCGAGATTGGAGATGACCGATTTGGTGAACTCAGTGGTGCTGGCAGGATTCTGAACTCCGATCATGTCGCTGGTTCGCACTCCGCTTTCCAGTGTGACCAGCACCGCTTGCTCGACATCGTTGGCCGCTTTGCCTTCCCCGATGTGTCGCAGCATCATCGCCGCGCTCAGGATGAGCGCTGTCGGATTCGCTTTGTTCTTCCCCGCGATGTCGGGCGCCGATCCATGGACGGCTTCGAAGATCGAGACATCGTTGCCGATGTTCGCAGAGGGTGCGAAGCCCAGTCCACCGGTGAGGCCGGATGTCAGATCGCTGAGGATATCGCCATTCATGTTGGTGGTGACGATGACATCGAACTGCTCGGGCCGCATCGCGAGCTGATGGGCGCAGTTGTCGATGAGGATGTGCCTGGCTTCGACCGAAGGGTATCCTGGCGCGAACTCCTCGAAGGTGTGCTGAAGGAGGCCTTCGGTGAGCTTCATGATGTTCGACTTCGTGGCGCAGTGCACGCGCTTGCGTTCTTCCGCGATGGCGAACGCGAAGGCGAGCTTGACGATCTTCTCGCAACCCTCCCGCGAGATGAGCTTCAGGCCCTCTGCCACGCCCGGTGTTTGCATGTACTCGATTCCGGCGTAGAGATCCTCGATGTTCTCGCGGACGATCACGATATCGAGGTTTCGACCCGTGAAAGCGGTCTGAACGCCCGGCAGCTCGCGAACCGGACGGATATTGCCGTAGGTCTCGAACAGCGTTCGAAGCGTCACGTTGGCGCTTCGACTGCCATAGCCGATTGGTGTCTCGAGGGGTCCCTTGAGCACGACGTGAGTGCGCTCTATGGACTCGATCGTCTCGTTGGGGATTCCGGTGACGATCCCTTTCTGAAACGCTCGCGCGCCGGCCTCGCATTTCTCGAATTCTACCGGGGCGCTTGTCGCTTGTATGATCGCCAGTGCGGCGTCAACCACCTCTGGCCCAATCCCATCACCTGGGAGTATGGTTATCTTTCGTTTTGTTGCAGTCATCAGAGGAAATTAGTTCCTCTGCGAAGTCGTTTCTACCGCGCGCGTAGCTCAGTTGGATAGAGCGTCGGCCTCCGGAGCCGAAGGTCGTGGGTTCGAGTCCCGCCGCGCGCATTCTGCCCTTCCTGTCGCCAAGGGCCACTTGTCGGCTCACGCCGTCTTCAGCGCCTGCCCCACCTGTGTGAGCGACTGTCGCGCGTCACCGAACAACATTCTCGTCTTCTCGTGATAGAAAAGGGCGTTGTCGATTCCGGCGAAGCCGTGCCCCATACTCCGCTTGAGAACGATGATGTTGCGAGCGCGATCGACATCGAGGATCGGCATGCCGTAGATCGGACTCGACGGATCGTCGCGCGCCGCCGGATTCACGACGTCGTTCGCTCCGACGACGAGCACTACGTCCGTCTGCGGAAATTCTCCGTTGACCTGATCCATCTCCAATAGCTGATCGTACGGCACGTTCGCCTCGGCGAGAAGGACGTTCATGTGGCCGGGCATTCGGCCAGCTACGGGGTGGATGGCGTATTTCACATCGACGCCGCGCTTCTCGAGATCCGTAGCGAGCTCTCGCACCGTGTGCTGCGCCTCGGCAACCGCGAGCCCGTAACCCGGAACGATCACCACGCTTCTCGCATACGCGAGCGCAATAGCGGTGTCTTCAGGAGTTGTCTGGCGCACCGTACGCCCAACCGCGGTCGACGCCGCGCCAGCATCGCTGCTGGTCGCACCGAACGCTCCGAAGAGAACGTTGGCAACCGAGCGATTCATCGCTGTGCTCATCAAGAGCGTCAGAAGTGTTCCGGAAGCGCCGACGAGGACCCCAGCGACAACCAGCATCTGATTGTGCAGCACAAAACCCGTGAGGGCAGCCGCGAGTCCAGTCAGCGAATTGAGTATCGAGATCACCACCGGCATGTCGCCGCCACCGATCGGGAGGACGAACATGGCGCCGAGCACGAGGGCAGCGGCGAAGAGTGCCCAAAGCGGAGCTGATCCACCACCGGCGACCACCATGATCCCCAAAACAGCAACCCCCACGAGGATCAGCCCGTTGATCAATCGCTGCAACGGAAATTGAAGCGGTTTGCCAGGAAGTATCTCCTGCAGTTTCCCGAATGCGATGATGCTGCCGGTGAACGAGATCGCGCCGATGGCGGTCCCGAGCACTATCGATGTGGCCTCGCCAACGCCGATCGTCTCGCCCGCGCGCGAAAGCCGCAGGTACTCCGCAACGGATACCAGCGCCGCGGTCGCTCCGCCCATCCCGTTGAACAGCGCGACCATCTGGGGCATCGCCGTCATCTGCACAGTTCTGGCGAAGTACACTCCCATTACTCCGCCGATCAGCGTTCCGAGCGCGATCGTCCAATAGGAAACGATCTGTCGATCGAGAAGGG
>JALYZH010000172.1 GCA_030948945.1 Gemmatimonadota bacterium
TGAGGGGGATCGAACCCCTGACCTCTGCAGTGCGATTGCAGCGCTCTCCCAGCTGAGCTACAGCCCCGCGATGAACGCGACGGACTGTCCTCGAACCAGTCGGGCTGACCCGTCGCACCGGATCAAAAGCAAAAGCCCCGCGGAACAACGCGGGGCCGCTCTTACTTAAGGTAGCGGATCCGCGCCTGAAGTCAAGACCCAAACGATGTCTCAGGCCTGTAACTCTATGCCCAGTCTCAGGATACAGAGTGGGCATACGGGGATAGGACGACTGCATCGGCGTAGAGTAACATCGCCGATCTGGCATCCACAGAACTGAAGCAGGGAGCTCTGGGCGTTGCAGCTAACGCTTGGAGCTTCTCCGTCGGCGCAGGGAGTTTACGAGTCGGGGTCTAACGGACTACTGACAGATCTCAAGAGCGTGTGATCTCGACTCCGCGAAACCACAACGCCAGCATGAGAGCCTCCAGCTATCGAGCGTAGTGGCTCAAAGCTCCCTGCTTCAGTTCTGTGGATCTGAGTTAGAGGCGCGATCTAGACGCCGATATATTCCCCGGCATGTCGCTCTCCCTTCGCTTTCTCGGAACGTCCGCGTCACGGCCCACGGTCGAGCGCAACGTCTCGTCGCTTGCCGTGATCCGCGAGGGCGAAACGCTGATGTTCGATTGCGGCGAGGGCACTCAGCGACAGATGATGCGCTACGGAATCACCTTCGCGCTGTCCGACATTTTCTTTACGCACATGCACGCCGACCACATGCTCGGCCTCACAGGGCTGCTGCGGACGCTCGCGCTTCAGGGACGAACCGAGCCGATGAACGTCTACGGGCCCGTCGGCTGCGAGAAGTTCCTGTGGCGCGCCATCACACTCGGCAGTGAGAAACAGCACTTCGAGATCAAGATCATCGAGCTCGCGCCCGAAGCGGCCCTCAAGAGAAATGGATATTCGGTGATTCCCTTCTCCGTCGAGCACGGCGACAGAACCGCGATTGGATATCACATCGCCGAGGAAACGCGACTGGGGAGATTCAACCCGGACAAAGCGCGCGAGATTGGAATTCCCGAGGGACCGCTCTGGGGGAAGATCCACAAGGGCGAGACGGTGAAGCTTCCCGATGGCCGAACGATCGAGCCGTCCGAGTTGGTAGGACCGACGCGGCCCGGACGACGCATTGTGCTAACCGGTGACTCGCGACCGTCTGAAGGAACGATCGCCGCCGCGACGGGCGCTGATGTTCTCGTCCACGAAGCGACCTTTGCTGAAGAGGAAGCGCCGCGCGCGCTGGAGACCGGGCATTCGACTGCGCGCGAAGCCGCCGAGGTCGCGGCCAAGGCCGGTGTGAAGAAGCTCATTCTGACCCACGTGTCCGCCCGCTACTCTCGCGACACCTCAGAGCTCGAGCGTGAGGCGCGCGTGGTTTTTCCAGCCACGATCATCGCTCGGGACGGCATGGAGATCGATATCCCCTTCGAGACGAGCACGCAGCCTTAGCGCTCGCGCCAGTCTCTGGTTTTGTCGCGCGGCTGCTGTGACGGGCGTTTGAGATTGCCGTGTGGTCGGTCGGCGATGGCGTCCTCTTACTACCCGGCGGAACAATCCGAAAAACAAACACCCACTTGACCCGTAGCCACTCAAGCAAGCAGAGTAAGAGGCATGGAAAAGATCTTCACGGTAGAGGAAGCCAATCGCACTCTGCCTCTGGTGAGCAGGATCGTAGAAGATCTCGTGCGCGAGCATGGCCTCTGGGAGGACAAAGTCCGCGAGTTCGAGCTGGCGACAGTCGGCGCAAGCCCCGAGCGTCCTGATGCAATCGCCGAGCTCCTTCAGATGGAGACGCAGCGCCTCGCCAAGGATATCGAAGGTTATATTGCCGAGCTCAACGACTTGGGCGTCATCTGCAAGGGAATGGGCACCGGACTCGTTGATTTCCGCGGCCAGATCGATGGGCGCGACGTTTTCTACTGCTGGAAACTGGGCGAGCCCAGTGTTCTATATTGGCACGAGGTCGACGCGGGATTCGTCGGCCGCCAGCGTCTGCATCCACTCGCGCTGACATCTCACTAGGGAAGCCATGGCAAGAAAGATGAAACCGTTCCGCGGACCCGACGGCACCAACTGGGGCGTGGAAGTGCAGGTTCCCGGCGCGAGCAACGCGATGATCGTCTTCCATCATCCCGGCGGCAAGACGGCGAAGTTCGACCGCTACGCCTGGGACATCTGGACCGGCCCGGAATCGCGAAGCGTCACCTCGCGCGTGGCCCCCGACAAAGTGATGCAGTCGCTCACCGACGAAAAGCTGCGGCTGCTGTTTCGTCGCTCAATGCCCGTGTCGAATCCGCGCCCGCTGATCAACCGCGCCTCGTAAAGTCGCGAGCGGTTATCGAACACGCTCGGTGGCGCAAAATCCTGATCCTTACGCCTTCTCGAGCCGAGCCTCCTCGGACCTCCGCTCCTGCAACCTCCTCTCGCGCCTTTCGCGCGCAGCCTCGTATCGACGAATCTCGTCGGGGGTCTCCGGCTTGAGCTGCGGCACGGGCACCGGTTTGCCGTTTCGATCCACCGCGACGAAGGTGAGGTAGCACGAGTTGGTGTGGCGTCTCACCCCGGTCAGGAGATTTTCCGTCTCGACCCGCACTCCGATCTCCATCGATGTCCTGCCCACGTAATTCACGCTCGATTTCATCACGACGAGATCGCCGACGTGAATCGGCTCGCGAAAATCGACGCGATCGACTGACACCGTCACACAGGCGAGTCGCGCGTGCCTGATCGCGGAAACGGCGGCGGTGGTGTCCATCATCGACAGCACCACACCTCCGAACACATGACCCAGCACGTTCGCGTGCTGAGGCATCATCAGCTGCGCGGTCTCGTGTTGCGTCTCGTGCACCGGGCGGGCAGGGCCGCGTGAGCTCGAGCCGGCCGACTTGGCGCGACTCACGTCTGACGTCCGGGCGTTGCTCGCCTCGCGAGCTTCGCGCGCGGCTTGCGTGATACCTGCTGTATTCGCTCCCCGTAAGTGGTAGCGTCGTTGAACGCACGCGACAGGGCGTGTCGCGTCTGCGCATCCACCCTCGGCTTGTCGAGCCAGAAGATCTGCACGTAGGTCGATCCGATCAGGCCAAGTCTCCATTCACGTCCGCGATGATCCCGCAAAGCGAGTGTATTTGCCTTGTGCAGGGAATCGTAATGCGAGACTACATCGTAACCGTCGTGCCGCCATCTCCGGTTCACTAGACCGCCTTCTCCTACTGCCTCCTGGACGGTCGTGTCACGCAACATGCGATCGAAAGCGACGGTCTTGCCATTTCGCAGGTCGACCACTGCGCGTGTCGTGTCGTCCTCGCCGTGCTCGTCGGAGTGCTCGATCGACAAGCGGTGCTCGATCGCAACGTAGGGACCGAGGACGTTGAGGATGTCCGTCTCTCCAACCGCGGCGATCTCGATGTCGTCGTAAG
>JALYZH010000138.1 GCA_030948945.1 Gemmatimonadota bacterium
CGTCGAAGCTGGTGTCGATCGGCGAAGCAATCGAAGCTGTGGTTCTCAAGGTCGATCCGAACGAGGAGAAGATTTCGCTCGGCATGAAGCAGACGGAGCAGGATCCGTGGATGATGCTGCCGGAGAAGTATCCGGTCGGCACCAGGCTCAACGGAAAGGTGAGAAACCTCACCAGCTTCGGCGCCTTTGTTGAGATCGAGCCGGGAATCGACGGTCTGATCCACATCTCCGACATGTCGTGGACCAAGCGCGTGCAGCATCCTTCGGAAGTTGTGAAGAAGGGTGACTCTGTTGACGTGGTCATCCTGAACGTCGATGCCGAGAACAAGCGCATCTCCCTCGGCCTGAAACAGGCGACTGAGGATCCGTGGCTCCGCATCGGCGAGACCTACCCGGTCGGCACCGAGCTGCGCGGCAAGGTCGTGAGACTGATGGACAAGGGCGTCGTCGTCGACATCGGCAACGACATCGAGGGCTTCGTTCCGGTCAGCCAGCTCAATTTCGGCCAGCCGGTGAACAGTCCCGCGGACATCGTCTACGAGACGATGAATCTCGATCTCAGGGTTCTCGAGGTCGATCCGATTCACCGCCGTATCGTTCTGGCTGTCACTGCAATTCCAGATGAGCAGCCGCCGCGGCCGGAGACACCGTCCAAGGTCATTCCGATGGAGTCGGACGATTACAACCTGTCAGATCCGATTCCAACGCCGCCCGACTCGTACGTAGAAGAGCCGGCGTAAAGCGCTCTTTCTGCTGGATGGAAAGCCCACTCCAAACGGAGTGGGCTTTTTTATTGTTTGACCCGTCAAAGAGCCCGGAATCGCTCCCGACCGGTTCCGATACTCATTGTATATCGGAATCGTCTACCATAAGCACAGTTCCGAAGTTTTTGACCTCAGGGTTTCTCCTTTCAGCCAATCATGATCAGTCCCGGATCCCCGCAGGAGGCGCTGTTGGTTCTCGACACGTCGCTCACGGTTCGCGCAGCAAACAAGGCTTTCTATGCGATGTTCAGATTGGCGCCCGAAGAGTGCGTGGGTCACAAAGTCTACAAGGTGGGTGGTCGGAACTGGGACGCGAAGCTTCGACCAATGCTCGAAAACGTACTTCGTGGCGCACCGCAATCCGATCACTTCGAGCTGGTCCACGACGAGAAGCAGGGCGGTCAGACGGTGCACTGGCTAAGCGCCCGACTGGTCCCCGCTGCTGACGCGGACGACTCGACTATTCTCCTTGCGATCGAAGATCTCAGCACTGGCGGTTCGCCAGAAGAGATCTTGGCGCTCCGCACCCAGGAGCTGCACAACTTCGCCGATCTGGCCAGTCGCGCGGCCCACGAGTTGAACAACCTGCTCACCGTCATCCGGATGAACGCGGACCTGATCGAGACGAGCTTGGGTGAAGCCAGGCTGTCCACAGCGGAAGCAGCGGACATTCGACTCGCAGCAGATCGCGCCGAAGGACTGACCAAGACCTTGCTGTTGACGAGTCGGCGGACGCTTCCTCAGCCGACCGGACTCGATCGCGGAATCGCGACCGTTCCGCTTCCGGGCTCGCCGCTCCGGGAATCGGAGGAGGATATCCTCGCGCGCGAGACGCTGGAGGCTGAGGCCTCAGGCGTCACTCGTCTCAGGCACGGAGCGCCGACAGGAAAGGAGACCATTCTCCTCGTCGACGACGAGAAATCGCTCCGGAAACTCGGGAAGCGAGTCCTCTCCAAGGCGGGCTACCGAGTGCTGGAGGCGTCAGATGGAGCCATGGCACTTCGAATCGCGGCGGAGGAAGTGGGCGAGATCGACCTGGTGCTGACCGACATCGAGATGCCCACTCTCGGTGGCCGCGGTATGGTGGACGAGCTGCACGAGATGAGTCCGGGAATCAGAGTGTTGTTCATGTCCGGCTACACCGACAACGAGATTCTTCGGCGCGGCATCAGAACTTCGGAGACAGAGTTCCTGCAGAAGCCGTTCACGGCCGAGTCGCTGTGCGCCGCGGTCCGATTAGTCCTGGCCAAGCCTTCGACGGCCTGAAGCTACAAATAGCGGGCTTGCAGCATCCCGCGATGATGCAGCTCGTGCCCGGCGATGATGTACGCCAGGGCCCTGACTGACACCTCGGCCCCATTTGCTGTTCCGCGCCGCATCCACGCGTCATCGCTCAGGTGTTTGAACAGGAAGATCGTCGACTGACGCACGCTGGCGAGCTCTGACGCGAGCTCGGCGAGCGGATAATTGTCGAACGTCGAATTCCGCACGTAATCGTCCTGCTCGAAACCCGGCAGCGGAGTGGGATCGTTGCGGGCGAACCTGAGGGCGCGCGCGTCGAAGATGCGCTCGCTGTCAATGAGATGTCCAACGACTTCATTGACGCTCCACTTACCGGGTGCGTAGCGATACGTGGCCACGGATGCGGGAAGGCTGCGCAGGAGATCCTGTGTCTCGTCCATCTGACTGGCGAGGATCAAGAGAACATCGCCCGTCCCCACCAGATCGATGTACTTCGCGTAGTACGGAAGAAACTCGTCTTTGTCTGGCTTCATTGCTCTCGCCGGTGCCACGCTTCGCTCCGATCGTGATCTCCATCAGAAATAGAATGCGATCCGGCGCGACGCGCCACCCGCGATTGCCTCGCGGGTTGGGTATGGGTATCATCCGGCGTCCCCAACCCTTTCGCTCGAGGTAATGGCACAGCGGCACGACCCGTACGTATCACTTCGCAATCCCAATTTCCTCTGGTACGTCGCAAGTTACGTCGCGGTAACGCTCGGAACCCAGATCCAGGCGACAGTCGTTGCATGGCAAGTGTACGCCATTACCCGGGATCCGCTCTCACTTGGAATCGTAGGGCTGGCGGAAGCCCTGCCGTTCATCGGCGCCGCGCTTTACTCGGGTCACATCGCGGACAGGCACAATCGGAAAACCCTGTCGCTGATTGCCATCGGCGTTCAGGCGTTGTGCGGAGTCGTGTTGCTACTCCTCACGGTGCGATCGGATGTCTTTCTGGCCGGAAGGACATGGCCGATTTACGGAGTCGTGGGTGTCAGTGGCCTGGCGAGGAGCTTTCTCCAACCCGCTCGCGTGGCTTTGGGCGCCGAGATCGTGCCGCGCGAGATTTATGCGAACGCGGTGAACTGGCGATCCTCACTCTGGCAGCTCGCAGCGGTCATTGGTCCGGCGCTTGGGGGCCTGCTATACGGATTCTCCGGCGCACCTCTCGCCTATCTCACCGAATCGATCCTTTGCGTGGTCGCTCTCGGACTACTCGGGCGGATCGCGTACACGCGTAGTCCATCGGTAACAGACGACGGCACCATTCGTGAGAGTTTCACCATCGGAATCCGTTTTCTTCTCACGCAGCCGGAGCTGCTCGGCGCGCAGCTTCTCGACCTATTGTCGGTATTCTTTGGCGGGGCTCCGGCGCTGCTACCGATCTTCGCGTCAGAGATTCTTCACGTTGGCCCTCAGGGCCTTGGTGTCCTGCGCGCCGCGCCTGCTGTGGGTGCCGTTCTCGTCTCGGTGCTGCTCATTCATCGACGCCTTCGAAAGGCTGGTCCGACCTTCTTCCTCTGCGTCGCCGGTTTCGGAATGTGCTGGATTCTCTTTGCGTTGTCTCGCTCCTTCTGGCTGTCGCTGGTGCTGCTGACGATAAGCGGCATGCTGGACAACGTCAGCGTGGTAATCCGATCCACGCTTCTTACTCTGCGCACCCCACAACACCTGCTCGGACGAGTCGCCGCCGTGAACCAGATCTTCATCGGATCGTCGAATGAGATCGGCTCGTTCGAATCCGGTGTAGCCGCGAAACTGCTCGGGACGGTCAGGTCCGTCATTCTCGGGGGCGTCGTGACGCTTGGGGTGGTAGGAGTCACAGCCTGGAAGATCCCGCAGCTCAGGAAACTCGACGAGCTCGACTGAGATAGCTTCGGGGCTCAAGAATTCTCTGTTCCGGCGGCAAAATCGGTGCGACATTAAGTCATGAATCGCAGCGAGTCCCTGCTCGACTCCATGACGCTAGCGCCCTCGTCGGCTGTTCCCGGCTGGACGGCTGAATACGCCGTGCCCCTTGGCGGGCCGGGCCACCTGCTTCTCGCCACCTTCGAGCAAGCCGCGATCGGTATCGCGCACCTCACACTCGGCGAGGAGTGGATCTCGGTCAATCAGCGCTACTGCGAGATCACGGGGTACTCCAGGGAGGAGATTCTCAAGCTGAAGATCGAGGACCTCACGCATCCTGACGACGTTCCAGCCAGCCGCGACTTCATCGACCGCATTCGGTCCGGAGAGCTGCCGGATTACAAGATGGAAAAGCGCTACGTCAGGAAGAACCGCGACGTAGTCTGGGTGCATCTAACGGTGTCCATCGTTCGGTCGACCACGAGAGATCCGCTTTATCTCGTGGCGTTCGTCGACGACATCACGCAACGGCGCAACGCCGAGCATGAGGCAAACAGGTCTTTTTCACTTCTGCGCGCGACACTCGAATCCACGGCCGACGGCATCCTCGTCGTGGATCTGGACGGCAAGATCCTCAGCTTCAATCAGAAAATGACTGACATGTGGAGGATCGCACCGGAAGTCTTCGGCTCGGGAGAGGACGAAGTCGCAATAAGTGCGGCGCTCTCCAAGCTCGTACATCCCGACGACTTCATGGCGAAGGTCCAGGACCTGTACAACAACCCCGACGTCGCCAGCTACGATGTCCTCGAGCTCAAGGATGGAAGGACCTTCGAGCGATACTCCCAGCCGCAGCGCATCAACGACGTTGCCGTGGGACGCGTGTGGAGCTTTCGCGACGTCACTGCCCGCCGACGCGCTGAGGATCAGGCGCGAGCTCTCGAGCGGGAACAGGCCGCGCGGGCGGAGGCCGAGAATTCGCAGAAGCGCACCGCGCTGCTGGCTGAAGCGAGCAGGGTGCTCAGCTCGTCATTCGACTATCAGACCACTCTTGCCGCGCTCGTGCGCCTGGCAGTACCGACGCTTGCCGACTACTGCGCGCTGGATATCGTCGTGGGAGAAGACAGCTTCGAGCGGATCGGCGAGGCGCACGTGGATCCCGCCAAATCCACGCTTATCAGGCAGGTGGCCACGTTCCCTCGAAGCGCGCTGACCGCGAACCATCCGCTCATTCACGTCATGACGACGGGCCAGCCTGTGCTCGAGGCGGACATCACTCCTGCCTTCATTCGCGCGTCTTTCGCCGAGCCGTCGCAGCGCGCCACGGTGGAGGCTCTTGACCCCCGCTCTCTCATTTGCGTACCGCTGGTGAGCTCGGGCAAGCCCCTTGGCGCGCTGACGCTGGTGACGTCCGGCTCGGGGCGTCGCTACGATGAAGCAGACCTCTCTCTGGCGGCGGATGTTGCGCGGAGGGCCGCCATCGTGGTCGAACACGCCAGACTCTTTCACCAGGCAGAACAGGCGACAAGGGCGCGTGACGATATTCTCGCGGTCGTGGCGCACGACCTTCGGAACCCGCTCAACACGGTTACAATGGCCATTGGCCTGATGCTCGAGACGACGCCTGTCGAGCGGACTCAGGAGCGCAGGCAGCAGGAGATCGTCCGCCGTGCCGCAGATCGCATGAATCGAATGATTCAGGATCTTCTCGAAGTGAAGCGGATGGAGGCGGGACATCTCACCATAGACGTGAAAGCGGAAGGTGCCGACGTCATCGTGAACGACACCATCGACATGCTGCGCCCACTCGCTGTCGGCAGCTCGATCGTCATGGAGGCGCACGTGGCCGACGACCTGCCGCGCGTGCTCGCGGATTCGGCGAGAATTCAGCAGGTGTTGTCGAATCTGGTCGGCAACGCCGTCAAATTCACGCCGCGTCAGGGAAGAATCACTGTGACCGCTGAGGCCGTCGACGGAGAGGTGCGGTTTGCAGTGATCGACACGGGTCCCGGAATTCCGCCCGAGCAGGTGCCGCACATCTTCGGACGATTCTGGCAGGCGAAGCCGTCAGATCGCCGTGGAATCGGCCTCGGACTGGCAATCGCCAAGGGAATCGTCGAAGCCCACCAAGGCAGAATCTGGGTCGAGAGTCACCCCGGGCTCGGGAGCACATTCTACTTTACGCTGCCGATCGCGACGTAACACCAACCGACTCTCAATTCGATGGCCGGATGCTCGTTGTGGGGCTGCGCGATTACCGTGCGCTAGTAGGAAAGCTTGGGGCTCCACTTCTCGCCACGCCCCTCGGAGGTGAAGTCGAAGAGATTCCACAGGGGCCAGATCGAGTCGACATGCCGGCCATCCTGGCCAGGCTCCGGGGGCGCGAACAGCAATTCGGTGCAGTAGGTATGGAAGACCCGGTCCCCCTTCCGGACGAACACATTCAGCGCCGGCATCTGCTCCCCGCGGGCATTCTCCCCCTGATAATCATGGTTGTACGTCGTCCTCTCCGAGGAGAGAAGTCGCACGTTGTGCCAGGCGCGCTCGCCCGCAAATTCCCGAATCCGCTTGATCGGCGACTTTGCGACGACGGCGAGATTTACACGTTGCACCACGTGAGGTGCTTCGGCGTCCAACGCGTCTATGATCGAGGTGCACAAGGGGCAGGGGCATGCCATTTCCGGGCCGTACATGAAGCTGTAGACGATGAGGGAATCCATCCCCTTCGCGAACAGCTCCGAAATTTTCACGCGCCGGATTTCCTCCTGACCATTAGCGCCAACAATCTCGTCGAACTCGTAGTTGATCGGAACGGCGCCTCCGAGCGGGAGGGCGCGCCGCTGAACGGCGACCGATTCGGTCGCTCGTCGCATCTCGATTTCAGCTTCGAGCAGCTTGTCGCGCGCCTCTCGATAGGACGTTGACTCCGCCGGAAACCGAACCTGGTGGCGTGAAGCGGTCATACTACTCCCTGTTTCTGGTGCGTTTCGCCCTCCACGAAAAGTAGCCCGAACCACCAGTCTCGCCACCCAGCTGCAGGGCCAGAGAGTCTGCGCGGTTCCGATCGAGAAATCCGAAACAGGACGACTCGAGTGCCCGTATGCGAAGCCGAGTGTTTTCTCGGAGGTGAAACGCGTTGCCGGGACGCGCCTCTAGCGTCCATACACGACGCCCCGTCTCTCAGGCCCGCGGCCGGAGGCGTGACCACCAAGCGTGTGCGCAAAGGAGGAAAGCTGGGACAGTCTGTATCTCGGGAGTATGTGGATACCGCGGAAGCCGCGGGACTCCGATACGTCACTGATGCGATGCCGGGAATTCGCCGGCAGCCTCACGGCCGCGGGTTCAGGTACATCGACCCCGAAGGCCGGGTAATTCGCGCGCCCGCGCTCCTGCAGCGATTCCGCGCACTGGTGATTCCGCCGGCCTGGACCGAAGTGTGGATCTGTCTGCATCAAGACGGACATCTGCAGGTGACTGCCCGTGACGGCCGCGGCCGAAAGCAATACCGGTATCACCCCGGTTTCAGGCAGCATCGCGATGGCACCAAATTCGAGCGCATGTTCGAGCTGAGCGACGTGCTTTGGAAGGTCCGCGAGCGGGTGGAGACGGATATCGAGCTGCCGGGATTCACGCGAGATAAGATCATGGCCACGCTGGTATGGCTGCTCGAGACCACTCTGATCCGCATCGGCTCGGACGAGTATGCGAAGGCGAACAAATCTTACGGGCTCACCACATTCCGGCGCCGACACGTCGCGGTCGTTGGGTCGGAGATGCGCTTCGAGTTTCGCGGAAAGAGCGGAATCCAGCACGCCGTTGCAGTCACCGATAAGCGGATCGCGCGGATAGTTCAGCGTTGCCAGGAGCTGCGCGGCGAGGAGCTCTTCAAGTATCTGGACGACGACGGAAAGCGACAGGTCGTCCAGGCAGAGGATGTGAACGCATACCTGCAAACCGTGACGGGCCGCGACATAACCGCAAAGGACTTTCGCACGTGGGCGGGTACAATGCTCGCGGCCGACGCACTTCGACAAACAGGGCCCGCCAAGACCAAGAAGGAAGCGGAGCGGAACATCGTCGCCGCCGTGGACCTCACCGCAAAGCGCCTGGGCAACACCAGAAGTGTGTGCAGGAAGTACTACATCCATCCAGCACTACTCGAGGCGTACCTCGAAGGCTCAGTCCTTCCGCCCCTGCCCGAGCGCAAATGGAGCAAGCGCAAAACGCATGGGCCAACGCTTCGTCAGCACGAGATGGATGTGCTGGCCTTTCTGAAAGCCAGGCTCAAGCCGGAGAAGCGGCGTCTGGCCGCGAGTCGCTACAAGAAATCGCCGGTGCAGCCGATAGAGATCAGCGCTCCCCACGCCGAAGAACAGCCACCCCCGGCGAGCGCCACTGCCGTCGAGGAAAAAAACGAGACGGAGTCGAGCGACTCCTAGTCGAGATAGGGGTAATCCGGATCCGCTAGTCGAGCTGCTCGCGCCGCCGCTTCCGGACCGGCGATCTCTTTGGCAAGGTCCAGAAGCATCGGGCTCAAGTGCCCTCCGTACCGAAGAAGGCTCGCCGCCCGCGCTCGACGGGCCAGCAGAAACGCAAGGAAGGGCTGGTCCGCCTTCAAGGCGTTGCATGCAGGGCACGCAAGGACCAGGTTGTCGCGCCGGTCGTACGCGGTCTTTCCCTTTCTCGGCGTCACGTGATCCATAGTGATCGCTTTCGAGCTGACCCGGCGCTCGCAATAGGCACACACGGGACCGTGCTGGTCGAGAAGCCACTGGCGCGTATCCATGTACGCGTTACGGCTGGTAGGCAGCGACGTATGCTGCTGCGCGGGTCGTCTTCGCGCCCGCTTACGCGGCTTGCGGGATCGTTTTCGTGGTGGTGTCAAGTTGGACGGGTGTGTTGATGCCGATCAGACGTCCATAACAATAACAGTGCAAACCACCTGCATGGGCGCTAGATGCTCATTCCGTAGGGGGTTAGCTTTTCGCTTCTATGACGATGCGAGACAAACTCGAGCTGCTGGACCGTCGCCGCGCCGAGTCCGAGCAGGGCGGTGGCGAGGCGCGGCTGAAGACCCAACACGAGAAGGGCAAGCTTTCGGCGCGGGAGCGTCTCGAGCTTTTGCTGGACGAAGGCTCTTTCGTCGAGCTCGATCGCTTCGTGGTCCACCGCTCGACCGATTTCGGGCTCGAGGCGCAGAAGTTTTATGGGGACGGGGTCGTCACCGGTCACGGGAAAATCGACGGGCGCTTCGTCTACGTCTTTTCGCAGGATTTCACGGTGTTCGGCGGATCGCTCTCGGAGGCCTTCGCCGAAAAGATCGTCAAGATCATGGATCTGGCGATGAGGAACGGTGCGCCCATCATCGGACTGAATGACTCGGGAGGCGCGCGCATTCAAGAGGGCGTCGTGTCGCTCGGCGGGTACGCAGAAATATTTCTTCGCAATACCCTGGCGTCGGGGGTGGTGCCTCAGATCTCGGCGATACTTGGTCCGTGCGCGGGCGGAGCGGTCTATTCGCCCGCGATTACCGACTTCACCTATATGGTGCGCGGCACGTCGTACATGTTCGTGACGGGGCCGAACGTGGTGAAGACCGTAACGCACGAGGACGTCACGATGGAGGAGCTGGGCGGGGCCGACACCCACTCCGCGACGTCCGGCGTGGCGCATTTTGCCTGCGATTCGGAGCCCGAATGCCTCCAGCACATTCGCGATCTCTTTCGTTTCATACCTTCCAACAACCTCAGCGACCCTCCGCGCGGGCCCGCCACCGATCCCCGCGACAGGCGCGAGGAATCTCTGCTCGACGTCGTACCGGACAACGCCAACAAGCCATACGACATGCACGAGGTCATCGGGAGAGTGGTGGATGACGCGGAGTTCTATGAGGTACAGCGCGAATATGCGGGAAACATCCTCTGCGGCTTCGCGCACCTCGGCGGATTCAGCGTCGGCGTGGTGGCGAATCAGCCGGCGGTACTGGCGGGCGTGCTGGACATCAACGCATCGCTCAAGGCGGCGCGATTCATCCGCTTCTGCGATGCGTTCAACATTCCCCTCGTGACGTTCGAGGACGTGCCCGGCTTTCTGCCCGGCGTTGCTCAAGAGCATGGGGGCATCATCAAGCACGGCGCCAAGCTGCTGTACGCCTACTGCGAGGCTACAGTGCCCAAGCTCACGGTGATCACGCGGAAGGCTTACGGCGGCGCGTACGACGTCATGAGCTCCAAGCACATTCGTGGCGATTTCAACGTGGCGTGGCCAACCGCTGAAATCGCGGTGATGGGTCCTAAGGGAGCGGTCGAGATACTCTTTCGCAAGGAGATCTCGGAGAGCAAGGATGAAGCTGCGGCCACCGAGGCGAAGATCGACGAATACCGCGAGATGTTCGCCCATCCCTACATTGCAGCGGGTCGCGGCTACCTCGACGACATAATCGATCCACGCAATACTCGGCCGGCGCTCATAGATGCGCTCGAGAGCCTGCAGACCAAGCGCGACAAGAATCCGCCGAAGAAACACGGTAACATTCCGCTTTAGGGCAGACGTTGTTTAGGAAAATCCTGATTGCGAATCGCGGCGAGATCGCGCTGCGTGTGATCCGAGC
>JALYZH010000142.1 GCA_030948945.1 Gemmatimonadota bacterium
ACATAAACCTGCCCCGATTAGGTATGCTCGCGGCGAGCTTTCGCGTGCGGCTGTTGATGACAAACGTGCATCCGATCAGTGCAAGAAACGCAGCCAGGCCCGTGTATCCGAGCTCGGATCCCGCCTCCAGGAAGATGTTGTGCGTCATCGTGCCGTGGCCGCCGTAATACGTGTCGTGATACGGGATCCAGTTGTTGAACCCAACGCCGAGGATCGGGAAGTCACCCATCATGTTGAGGGCGTGTTTCCACATCGTAATACGGGCAACCGATGTCTGGTCATCTCCCGCCTGCTCGAAGCGGAGCTTTGATTGGGGCGGGATGATGACATATACGAGGGCCGCAAGCACGATTGTAGCGAACAACGAGCGCACCTTCTGTCGACTCTTCAACAGGGCCCATAGGATGACAGCAGCCAGACCGACCACTGCGCCACGAGAGGAGGAAGCGACAATTCCGGTGACCGCCGTTCCGGCGATTCCCCATGTTACCCATCGCATCCACCGCGGCCAGGAGGGACCGAGAGCGAGAATGAACGCCACGATAAGTGGCAAGAAGATGCACATCTGAACGCCGAAATCACCGGAGTTTTGAAAGAAGCCGGGAGCTCCGGTGGTGCCCCATTTCCGGAAGGCAAACCCATCTTCTGCCCATGAGCGGGTTCCGTACTGGGACATTTTCAAGCTGTATAACAGGAACGAGAGCATGAATACCAGAAAACGCTCCTCGGTATCCACAACATTGGCTATCAGGAGATAAATGAGGACCCACGACAGGTAACCGGAGATCTTTTCATAGGAAGCACTTGGTTGAAACGCCGTGACCGAGGATGCCAGGACGACAACCGAGAAGATCGTCAGCAAGAGCTCCGGCATCCGGAAGCGGATCGTCCGTCGCTCCAGCAGGAATGCGACGAGCGCAAGAATGATCACGACACGGGCGTACGGCGGGCCTTGAATGCGTTCGTAGATATTCTGAGGACGGACATATTCGAAGAACAGGTAAACGCAGACAAGCCAAAACGACGGTGGCTGGCGCTTGAGAACCCTCCAGATCGCGCTGGGCCAGAGCGAGTACAGGCGGTTCTCCGCGGGGAATGTCAGCGGGAACGCGGCAGTCAGTGGGCGACCGCGATGGGAGTCTCCCCGTGTGCCGGAGATTCTCGGGACTGAGGGAGGCACAGGACCTTCCGCGCCGGAACCTACGGTCTGAGCCATCTTCGATCAGCCATTGTTTGTTGCCAGAATACCCTTGCGTGGAGTGGAATTTCGTACACCAATATAGTCTATGGTCTGGCTCCGGCGGGCGAGCACGCGTCTCGAGTTCGGCTTTCCCACTGCCGCGAATTCGTTTTGGGACTATCGTCGGATTCGACGGACCCGGGGTAGCAAGCCCGTACGAGCCAGCACTGACCTCAAGGCGTCCCGTGGACTTCCCCGGCGGATCCCTACCATCGAAAAGTACGAGGTCACCGCTCGGTCCCACCTGGTCGGGTGCAGAATCTGATCGATTAGCGCCACGTCGCGCGGATCCTTGTCGATCTCGTTGCGCAGAATCTTGAACTGACGAACCACATCGAGAGTTGCGAACTTCTGGCCGAAATACCAAAAATGGTTGGCAGGATCGAATATCACCGAACTCGTGTAGTCCGGTGTGACAAGCGAGTCGTCGTGTCGGCGGCTGATCCTGGGTGCCGCAACCCGCCCCGCCTCGCTGCCGAATGCCACGAAGTCGATATCGCGGCAGTCCCGAAGCCCAGCCGCGGCGATGGCGGCGCTTCCGTGCACAGCAACGTCCTCCCGCGATACGCCTGTGTCGTGCAGCGTTTCGGAATACCTCTGAAAGAGATCGTCAAAGTCCTCGAACACGCGCTCTCTCACTCTATTGAAGAACTCGATCGAGTTCCTGTTGAACACGAAGCCGCTCACCAGCAGGAGCTCCTCCGCTACATCCGAAATGTGAACCGCGTCATGTCGATCGTGCAGCTCGCGGATGCGTTTCTTCACTTCGATGAGATCCGCCCCGGAAGCGGGATCGAGAAGAACGACGCGACACGGAGCCAGCGCCCTGAAGCAACGCCCGGCCTTTTCGCGTGCTCCCGCAAAACCGTCTCGCTTCGTTCCCATCCAACCGCGGAGGTCGTGCTGATAGAGATGGCGAATGAACTGCACGGCGCCGGTTGAATTGAGAAGAAATGACCGGGCGTAGACGACCGTACCCGCCTCGGCCAGGATCTCCAGCACGCGCGGGTCATACCGCCGATTGGCCACTGGAAAGAGCACGACCAGCCGTGCGTCGGGCCTGAGCCGACAGTAGGCACGAGCCATTTCATCCGAGTAGTACTCTGCGAGACCGGATGGCACGTGCGACCTGTTCGTGGCGAAAAAGCGGTAGTCGTATTCGGGCACATGGCGGTCCTGTAGTGCCGTCTCGGCCTCGACTATCTGGACGGATTTCCCTGTCGCAATCATGGCCGCAACTCGATGCGCGCCGTCGATCAGCTGTCCGAAACGATCGATCGGCACGAGCGATCTTTCCGGCGAGAATCCTTCACCCTGCATCGTTGACACGAGCGTGCGGAAAGAGTCGACGAAATCGGTCCGTCCGGATTTGGGCGGTTTCGACTCGTGAAAGCCGTTCCACACCCGGATATGTTCCGCGTACAGGCGTTCTCCGAAATCGGACCGTACGCCACGGATCAGATGCTCGGCGAACACCGTCTTCGCGAGAAGATCGAAGCGTCGCGCGGTCAACAGGCTGACAGCCGGCAGTTCGGCGACCTGATAGGAATCGTTCCTGAAGAATTCCATACCCCACTCGAGCTTTGCCCGCAATTCGTCTCGCGTTATGAGGCGAATGACGCGGACCTTGTCGGGTACAGTCGGGCGGATAGTGCGCGCGGAGATAGCACTGGTGCTCATGGGGATCGTAACCAGTGGCGATACTATCGGCGTATCCTGTAACTGGGATAGCATCGCGCTCCGGGGGGAACGGACGATCCGAAAGAGCGACAGCCGGATGGACTGCGGCAGGATGTCGGAATACCACACGGCCAACACGTATACGATGAAAAAAACAGTGCTGAGCGCGATCGAAACGACCCGCCGGTCAGTCTGCACGACCAGACGCAAGCCAACGAGACCAATTCCTATGGCGAGGAGCTTCCACACCGGTTGCCAATCGTATTTGATCGGCCAGAGTCGTTGCGCAGCTCGATAAATGATGATGTGGCGTGTAACGGCTGCGGCCAGGGTCGTCCACACCGCGCCCCAACCAAAAAATCGAGGGATAAGAAAGAGATATCCGACCAGCGCAACTCCCGCAGATGCCCAGTTCGCATAGGTGATGAGCTCGTTCCGCTCGCGCAGCATGATTCCTGTATCCTGTGCGGCTGGCCAGCTCGCGACTATGAACGCCAATAGCAACAGGGGCACCAAGCTGGAAGCTGAACGAAAAGCGGGGGCAGCGAGGATGTTGAGCAGATCCTGCGCGAACAGTGCGATACCGACGCCGATCGTGACCAAAAGCACATTGAGTATGACGAATGCGCGCGAGAAGATCGAATCCCGATTTTCCTGTTGGGCGAGCTTGAATCGCACCGGCTGCCAGACGGAGAGAAAGGGGTCGAGAGCCAGGGTCGCGAGCAAGAAGCCGAATTGATAAGCGAGGGCATAGATACCAACCGCGGCCACTCCAGCCGTCGACTGACCGGGAAAGGCATCGTCAACAGCCCTGCGCAGGAAAAAACGGTCGCCGAACGTGGTGAAGATCGTGGCAATTTGAGTGGCAACCAGTGGCAGACCAAAGCGGATCAGATCCCTGAGAATCGTCGCTGAAAAGTGTACTCCAGCTTGTCCAACGAGGTATGCTGTTAAACAGATTGCAAATACGGCGGTGGTGATCAACGTGCTCAAGAATATGCTGAAAAGGCCATATTTCATGACGACTAGGAAGAAAACATTAAGTGCGGCCTGGACGGCCAGTTTTCCGCTGTTCAGCGCGACGTAGAGCCGAGGCTGTTCGCGACGTCGGATCTCAGCGAGCGGTACGATCAATAGCCCCTGAAAGAGGAAGGAGGTTGCCGCGATCCGAATAATCGTCGTATGGATTGGAGCGTCGAACACCAATTGAGACAACGTCGATGTGAATATGGCTGCCACCCCCGCAACTATCGCGTACGCTCCGGCCAGCGCGATCATGGTTGTGGAGAGAACCGCATTCTTCTGGTCGACCGTCGATGCCTTCTCGTGAAAATGGAACAGGCCGCCAGCCAGGCGTGTCCCGGCCACCAATGTCAGCACGTCGAAGGTCAAGTCGATCAGTTGTATGACGCCGTAATCCGCCGGTGACAGGTATCGGGTATAGATGGGAAGAAGCAAAAACGAGAACGCGCGCCCAAGGAGGACACCGAGGAAATACACGGCGGCCTGCGAGCCCACGCGAGAAAGTTGATCTTGTTCTCGCGACGGCAGTGGATCGCCGCCTAGCGATGAAGTCGCGATCAACAGAACAGCGTCTGGAGTCGGGATTCCGGTCAAATGCGGAGAATGCTGAGAGTTTGTGCTCTCTGTGATGCGTGAGAGGAATTGGGCGACTGCTTCGGGTGCCGGCGGAAAAGGTCAGAACGCGTGTGCCGCCGAGCGGACAAAGTTGCTCCGCTGATCCGGGAGTGCCTCCTCAAGATGGACGCCGCAGTTCGTCGGTGGTCAATGAGCGATATCTGCGAATCCGACGCCTTACAGTTCGACGGTTCGTTGCCGTAGGTGGCGGCATAATATGCGCCCAACCTCGAATCTTAATCCGGGGTTCTACCACAATAGCATGGGCTCCGCTACTTGGCGTATCGTGTACCCTTACCGGCTATAACGAGCGCAAGGCCCTGCAGCCGTGCCCAGTAATACAGCCAGTAGAGGATAATTCCTTCAGGCAAGCGCGAGGCGCGTCCGGTTTGCGATGCGCGATAGGCGACAGTGGTAGCAGGAGCTGCGAGCTGCAGCAACAGAGCGATCAAGCCGCGTACGGCTAGGCTGAATGATGCGTCAATGAGGATGACAATCCCCGCGATGATTGCGATCAGGTGAGCACCCATCATTGCCGTCGGCTTGTCGATTCGACGCCGGCTCACCGTGCCGAACATTCCGAGAGAGTGCCACACATTCCGGCGGTAAAACTCGCGAATGGACTTCGGATTGCCGAGGTGAATCGCCCCGACAGCAGGTGCTTCGCGAATCCGATACCCGGCGATCGTGAGCCGCTGTCCGATTTCCGCGTCAGCGCCTGAAGGCAGATCTTCACGAAATCCTCCCACGCCCTCAAAGGCCTGTCGGGAAATGAAGAAATTGGCCGAGTTGAGATAGTGTACTTCACGGTCACGTCCTACATAGTGCAGATCGTGCCATGTCGCCTCGATCCAGTGTCGCTCGCGTGGAGCCTCCGTCTCACATCCTGTTGCTGAAGCTCCTGTAGACCGCAAAACGCCAAGCGCCTCGTTGAAATAATTTCTTGCTACCAGACAATCCGCGTCGAGAAAGCTCAGGAAATCGCCGCGAGCCTGGCGTGCGCCGGCATTCCGCGCTGCAGCGCTCAAGTTGCGCCTTGCCGCGCCTGATTCTCTCTCGAGACGCTGGACAGCAATGCCGCTGGAGGCATTCGATGTGAGGTACTCGTAAGAACCGTCAGTTGACCCATTGTCTACATAGAGGAGCTCGACACCGGTTGTTATCTCGGCGGCGGCCAATAGTGAGGGCATCGTCCGCGGCAGAAATCGCATTGCGTTGAGCACTGGAACGACCACAGTAATGCGCACTGTATCCTGAGCCCTGCCTGCCCTCGTGGGAGCAGCGGCAACATCGGCCATTCTCATTGCAGCCAATGGCGTCTCCAGGATTCGAACATAAGAACCGCCCAAAAGCTCAAAGCTGCCTCATCGTCTCCAGTCTGAAGGCGTTCCCACCCCTTTCGTGTCTTATCGAGCCGCAAAAACTGGTCGCCTTCCGGCACGTGAGTGAAAAGAAGCTCCTCTGCCCAGTGACGGAGTGGGCCTCGGAGCCAGTCGCCAACCGGAACTGAGAAACCCATTTTCGGCCGATCGACGAGAGCTGGCTCGACGTAACGGTACAGTACCTGCCGGAGCAGCCATTTTCCATTGCCGTCTCTGATCTTGTGATCTGGGCCGAGGCGCCAGGCAAACTCCACCACTCGGTGGTCGAGGAGCGGGACTCGGACCTCGAGACTGACCGCCATGCTTGCACGATCCACTTTGGCGAGGAGATCGTCGGGCAGATACGTCTGCTGGTCGAGGAGCATCATCCTGTCCAGCAAAGGGAGCGCCCGGGTCTTCGAGAGTTCTTCCTCCACTCTGCTCCGGGAAGATCCCACGCGTACCAGCAGCTCCTCCGGGTTCTGCCAGGCTGAAAGCAGAAACCGGTACATCTCGTCTTCGGAATCATGACGGAGCAGATTGCCCAGCTTGCGAATCTTATTGCCAGCGAAACGGTACGGGGGGAAGCGAGGCACGACTGCGGCGGCTCTGCGATAGGTGCGATCCCAAACCGCACCGCTCGCCGCTCCCACCGCGGTCCCGACGGCTCTGCGAACCCCGCTGGGAAGGTAACTCAGGCCTCCGATAATTTTCCCACCCTGTACATAGCGGTGGTATCCGGCGAACAGTTCGTCGCCGCCATCGCCCGAGAGTGCGACGGTCACGTCCTGCCGCGCGAGCTTGCAAACCAGATGAGTCGGAATCTGTGATGTGTCGGCGAATGGCTCATCGAACATCTCCGGGAGCTGGGGAACGATGGCGAGCGCATCTTCACCCGTGACTGCCATCTCGGTGTGAACGGTTCCGAGTCGAGCCGCAATGCGCGCCGCGTGCATTGACTCGTCGTATGACGTTCCAGGGAAGGCGATAGAGAACGTGCGAGCAGGCTGAGCCGAGTTCGCTTGCATCAGCGCTACTACCGTCGACGAATCAATTCCTCCGGAGAGAAGCGCGCCGAGCGGTACGTCGGCTTGCATGCGAAGGCGCACGGCATCCGAAAGAAGATCGGCAAGCTCGTTCACCGCATCTGAATCGGATCCCTCGAATCTGTTCTGGCAGGCGTTGCGGTGAACGGCGGAAAGTGACCAGTAGGCAACGGACTCAGGCAGCGATCCGGCTACGCTACCGATCGAGAGGATGTGTCCGGGGAGAAGCTTGCGTGCGTGGCGATAGATCGTTTGCGGTGCCGGCACATAAAGATATCTCAGGTAAGCAGTCAGTGCGGCCTGGTCGACCGTCGCGTCGAAATCAGGGCCCGCTACGAGTGCCTTCAGCTCTGATCCGAAGGTAAGAATCCCGGGACGGTGGTAGTAATACAAGGGCTTGATGCCAAGCCGGTCGCGAATGAGCGACAGGCGCCGGCTCGACGAATCCCAGACGGCAATCGCAAACATGCCGATGAACTTCTCGACTGCCGCTTCAATCCCCCAGCGCTCGAATGCGGCACATATCACCTCTGTGTCGGAGTGGCTGTTGAAATGCCAACCCTCGAGTTCAAGGGGGCGCCGGAGCCGCTCGTAGTTGAAAATCTCGCCGTTGAATACCAACATATATCGACCCGAGGCCGATCGCATTGGCTGGTGCCCTTGAGCGGTCAGATCGATAATCGCCAGTCGGCGGAAACCGAAGGCCACACCGGCATCGGGCTCGGTCCAGGACCCTTTGTCATCCGGGCCGCGGTGAGCGATGGTGGCGCTCATCGTCTCCGCGATCCCCTCCAGAGTCTCTCTACGGAGGGACGCAGTTGTCACAATACCGGCGAATCCGCACATCGTCTCAAGAGGTTGGGCGTGCCGTTACGACCCACCGGCCGCCAGTTATCGTATTGGGTCGTGTAATATACTATCGCCGCTGAACGTGGCGGCAGAGGTCGCAACCCATGCGGCAGATCCGCTCGCCCGCCATTTGGCGTGGTCTGCGGGTATTCGCGGGCGCTTCAGAGGCGCCCAAAACCAGCCGATACTCCATGGGGCGCTTCTGGCCACTTACGGCGATCGAGGCACTTTGGATCACGGCAATTTGCCGTGGGCCGCTCAAGGCGTTTACGACTAAATCTGTTCGGGGTTCTTGAAACGATTGGTCGGCACACGTAATCGTGCAGATGCGAGCCCACTGAGCCGACTCTAGCGGCCTGACCTGAAACCCGGAAACTGATTCGGTTATTATCTCGGTCCTCACTTGAGTAGGGCCGATGCGAAAGTCGAGATTCACGACCGAGCAGATCGTCGGGTTTCTGAAGGAGCAGGAGGCGGGAGCTAAGATCTCGGATATCTGCCGCCGGCTCGATATCAGCGATAACACGTTTCACCGCTGGAAGAGGAAATACGGCGGCATGGATATACCGGACGCGCGACGTTTGAAGCAGCTCGAGGACGAGAACCGCGCCTTGAAGCGGATCGTGGCCGGCCAGGCGTTGAACCTCCAGGTGGTGAAGGATCTCTTGGGAAAAAAATTGTTGGATTTCGGAGAGGAGAGCGTGCCGCTTTACTGGCTTTTCGCTTTCTACTCAGCGCTATCGGTCTCGCAGGCCTTCGGACGATGCTCTCAGAGGGAGACTCAGGGAGCTCGCCGAGAAGAGACCGCGCTGGCGTTACAGGCGTCTCTACGTGCTGCTCAAGCGCGAGGGGTGCAAAAGGAATCGGAAGCTGGTACAGCGTCTCTACCGGGAAGAAGGACTCTCGGTGAAAAGAAGGAAACGTCGAAAAGTGCAGCTGCCGCTCGGTCTCCGATGAGGCCAGCTCTCACTGGCAACGAGAGGTGGAGCATCGATTTCGTGCGCGACACTCTCGCCGACGGTCGCGTGTTCCGCAGTTTTACTGTCGTCGACGACTTCACCAGGGAGTGCCCGGCCATCGAAGTGGATCGCTCGCTTCCGGGCGAACGGGTGGCTCGGACTCTTGATCCGCTCTCTGGAGAGCGCGAACTTCCCAGGGCGATCGTCTGTGACAACGGCCCGGAGTTTCAGGGACAGGCGCTCGACTTCTGGGCTCATCGACATGGTGTTGCTCTCTCTTTCATCCAGCCAGGAAAGCCGGTGCGGAATGCTTTCATCGAAAGCTTCAGCGGAAAACTCGTGACGAATGCCTGAACGAGAACTACTTCACGAGCCTGACCGATGCGAAGACTACGATCGAGGCCTGGAGAAAGGACTACAACGAGACAAGACCCCATAACAGTCTCGGCGATCTAACCCCCACCGAGTTTGCGATGAAGAAGAGATCTGATGCAGCTTAACAAATCACTAGACCGAGCTAATTCCTGAACCAGAGTAGGGTTTCAGGTCAACGGCCTATTGCTCACTCGCATGTGGTTGATCTGGTAGTAGTCGTCTTCCGTCTTAGTATCGCCCACCCCGCCATATGTCGGGCTCACGGTGATTGACCTAAAGCCCGTATCCGCGTCGAAGTTTTTATTCGAGTAGCTGCCGTTCAGCACTCCATCAACCCACCACTTGACCACGCCGTCGGCACTTGTGGCATTCGTCGAATACTGGATATAGAACTCGAGAGTGTGCCAGACTCCGAGCGTGAAAGTGTTGACGATGTTCGGTGGGTAGCGGTTGTTGTCCGCAGCCATCTCAGTGACGAAGTCGATCCGGTACGGATCGGAACTAATGGCGGTGGGATTGAAGAACTGGAAATCGACTGCCGTACCTGCTGAAGTCGTATTTCCGAGGAAAAAGAGCTTGTTGACGCCCGAGGAGTGGGTCTGGAAAGGGCTCGAGAGCTTTAGCCTGAATCCGACGTAAAGCTCTTTGTGGGGAGTCGCGCCCCAGACCTTGTCCCAGCCCGCGGGCGCGCCCCCGCCCGTATAACCCGTCGGATAGAGGACTTTCCAGACGGAGGGAGCTGAAAGAGGCGCGGTAGCGTCGTCGAGCCTTGTGAGGTAGCCGTTTGGGTTCAGAACATCGTCCCACGGCGATTGCGCCGTGTCCGCTCCTGCTGGAGGAACCTGGGTAAACGGCTCGTCCAGAATAAGCGTGTTGCCAACTGGCTCATTCGGCCACGCGCCCCCACTTGGAGCCAGTAGTGTTACTGTCAGCGAGGCGGAGCCAGCCTTTCCGGAGACCGTACCTTGTATTATTGCGGATCCGGCGGTGACAGCTGTGACCATTCCCGAGGAGGAGACCGTGGCAACAGTCGGAGAGACTGAAGCCCATGTAATTGTTAGGCCGGTGATGAGATTGCCAGCTGAGTCCTTAGCAGTGGCGCTAGCTTTGGCTGAATGACCGATCGCGAGCGACGTCGAATCAAGCGTCACCGCGACGGCGGCGACAGGAGAAACCGGCGACTGTACGGTTACGGTCGCTGAGGCAGCGCGACTGGCAACTGTAGCCTGAATCATAGAGACGCCAGCTGTCACCGCCGTCACTACACCGTTCGGCGACACAGTTGCGATTGATGGGTTTTGGGATGAGAAAGCAGCGCTCCGACTAACGACTTGCCCATCTGCTGAGGTGGCAACGACGGTAGCCTGAGTGGTTTGTCCGGTAGCCAGCGTTGACTGTGCGAGACTGATTCGGACGGACGAAACCTCTGTCCCCGCTGCCACCAGATTTGTCGCGCGGAGAGGACCTGATGGTTGAACGCAAGCAACAATGAGACTTAGAACGGACGCAGAAAGCACGATTAATGATGTTGACCAGTCGATCTTATTGAAATGGAGCATAGCTCGCTCCCGAGCGGAATGTTCGGCGGCTCGACTGGCATGCCTCGCAGGAACGCGGGCTTTAGCCTCGTAGCTTTGCGTCGCCGTCTTTCGACGGGTTTGCCTTTATCGGTATTCCTCTCTAAGAGAGGAGCAGTCCGATGTATGAGCAGGGATGCTCATGGCCTTCCAATAGTCTGACTGCTGAGCTTCGGACCCCGTAACTTAGTAGAACCACTCTGTAGGGCCTTAACTGTTGGAAGCGGTGGAGAACTGTAACGAGGTAGGGCGATTTCAGTCCCTGACGAGCCATTTGTTCACAGGACCCCAAAACCAACTGTTTTTCTCAAGGACTGGGTCGCCTGGAGATTCGCTTTATTAGCCGAGTATGGCCTCGAAGCCAAACTGATTGGGAGAGGGGTGCCAAGGAGAGATAGGCGTTCGACAGATGCGGAAAGGATCATTTCCTGTCTCCACCGTTCCACCGTAATCCGACGGACAGCAAACAAAACCAGCCTTACGGACGATTTTGCGGTTCTCCTCCGTGATCTGATGCGGGCGCCCGTAAGGGTAGCTGAAGAGATCGATATGAATGCCTGTTTCAGCGACCAGGCGACGTGCCGAGCCGCCGGAAGGAAGGGCAAAGGAAATTCCACAGAACCGCGCTGTCGCCCGAACTTGTCTACTCCAGACTACCGTGCTATGCGAAAGGGCGCGTATCGTTTCAACGAGCATCCTCACACCATTTGGTAACAGGACCTATCGCCTGAATTGTTCGATGTACGTCAGAGGATCCTCTTCGGGCGCTGAATTGGGGGTGAACATCTCTTGGGCTAAGACTGGCCCCGCATCAATCGAGGCAACAACGCGGTGGATCGTCACACCAACAGCGGTTTCTCCGTTATCTAACTCCCAAAATGAAGGTGGTGCTCCACGGAATTCCGGTACCTCGCCCGAGTGAAGATTGATCGACCCATGCCTCGGAAGCGCAAAGACAGATTCCTTCAGGATGTAGGTACCGGCGATGACCGCGAGGTCGGGGCGCAGGGCCTCGATAATAGAGAGAGACTCTGATACATGAAAATCGAGTACGTCAATACGCTCTATTCCCGGCGCAAGCGCGAGACCGGATCGGATAAGGTTGCACGGCTCCGATAAACGAGCGACCGAAGCGATCTTCCCCCCAATAACCGCGAGTAATCCGGGCCACGCTGCCTCCGAATGACGTGACGGAACTTTGCAGACAATTTTCGCGCCCGACGGGCGTAGGGAGCAACTACCAGTCCGAAGGCTTCACCTCTGCCGTCGGCGCTCAATGCGTTCGCGACCTTAACGCCAAGATCACCGCAGCTTAGCACTATTGTTCGAAAGGAAGAGATCATAGGACCGGTGCGCGGAAAATCCCAATGATCTCGCGGAGCTCTCTTGCACCCAAACGCGAGTGAGTCGGCACGGTCACAAGCTCGCGGACGAGCGTTTGCGCACCTGCCCAGACACCTTCCGGCCCAACCAGTCTTCCGGCTAACTGTGGGAGTGCCGCAAGAGATATCGGGTAGCTGGGAGCTATTCCCAGATGGAGGGCACGCTGCGCATCCAGAAAACTCGCCATCCCCTTAGGAACCCTCACCGGTAACCTAAGATAGCCAGCATGACGGCTGCTCTCGGCAGGGATCGGTGTCACTTGCTGACAATCCGCGATCGCGGTGACCAACACAGTCGCATTCGATTGCCGCACGTCCGCTTCCTTTAGCGAAGCTTCATAGGTCGCGACCAACGTAGCCGCAGCCACTCGAGTTATCGCTCTGACGGGGCGTGGGGCCACGTATTTCGTGTCGCCAAGTCGAAGTGCGGGAATTGATAGCGGCAATCCGTAAATCGCAGGTCGAGCAAGCGCCCATTGAGCAGCTACGCCGATGGTGACTGCTGCTCGTCGAGAACATTCCGGCTCCGAAAAATCTCCGCGAGCAGGATCGGCAGAATCGGAAATTAGAACGGCTCCGCCACTGCCTCCAGTCCAACCTTTTCCTCTCCCGAAGCTGAGTATGGCGATCTCGCCCAAAGTGCCAAGGCGTTTCCCCCTCCATGATGCGCCTTGTCCCTGCGCCGCATCCTCAACAAGAACCGCAGCGTAACGCTCGGCCAGCGTAGTGAGCGCCTGCCAATCGACCGGGATACCATAAAGAGGCGCCACAACTACTACGCCCGCTCCAGCACGTAGCGCTCGCTGCTTCGATCCCAGATCCGGACTCAGTGTATCCGGATCAAGGTCGTAAAGACTGACGAGCGCGTTAGCTCCAACGGCCGCACTCGCAACATCGAAACACGAGAAAGCCGGGAGCGCGACCGGCGCCTTTGGATCGACGCGGCGACGGGCTTCCTCTATCGCGATCGTCAGCGCCTGGGTTCCAGATCCGCATAGCAGGACACTGCCGGCCTCGTACTCCCGCTGAAGCAAAGCTCGCAGTCCTGGCCTCGGGTCTTCACCGAGACCGGAAAATTGTCGGGTTGCGAGTAGGACAGCCTTTGCGGAAAGCGGCGAGTAGGCCGGAAGCTGGTGTCGAATCACAGAAAAAGGTTCCTACGCGTCGTTTTCAGGGCCACGAGGGCGACTGCCTAGTCATTCAGCCACGAGCGTTGGTCGGCGCGCGCCGCAAGACGGCTAGCATTGCCAGATTTTTTGCGGCGCTTAATCTCGCGCCACTGCAACCAAAGGCCTCCAGATACTTACTGGCGGCGGTTTTAAACTCTCCGTCCGACGCGTGCTGCAAACCGGAACGGATTAACGCTCGGCCTATCCTGCGGTTGAGCGCGCGACGTTCCAAGTCTGTAAGCGGAACGTTCGTTAGAAGTCGGAGTGCGGCGAGCGACGCGTGAGGCATAATTGCAAGTCGACCCGTTGCGTTTTCCCCATGCCGTCTCACCTCTGCGAGAGGTTCCTTCAGAAAGCCAACTGCTCCGTGACGATACGCGGTGAGACAGAAGGTAGTATCGCCGCAGACACCGCTGCCATTCTCGTTCAAAAATAGCCCACTCAGCGGAAAGAGGAGATCTTTTATCGCCTGACGGCGAAAAAGTATTGTTTGTACCCAGACTGGAAATTCTCCAAACGAAACGAGTGTACAAAATGAGTCACCCAAGATGCGTTGCCCGCGACCATCGTTGGTCGCTCTGGTGGGAACCACGGCTAACTCAGGAAAGAAACTGAATTGATCTCGTGGGTAGACGCCGCGTTCGTTGAAGCGGACGAAGTTGGCAAATACGGCTACCATATCTGGCTCGCTACGCATCACTTCGAGCTGATACTCCAATTTGTTCGGCATCCAGCGATCATCGCCATCCAAAAAAGCGATGAAATCTCCCCTCGCGCGTGAAAGTCCCTCGTTGCGTGCAGCGCTAATCCCTCTATTTGGGGTGCGTACGCATTCAAGTCGGGGGCCACTTAGTCGGGCGAGCACATCGGGAGTTTCATCCGTTGAGCCATCGTCCACGACAATTATCTGAAGCTCGGCGGTCGTCGTCTGTGCGAGCACGCTCTGGATGGCTTCCATAATGAAGCGGCCGTAATTGTAGGTGGTGATGATGACGGTGACTCGCGC
>JALYZH010000162.1 GCA_030948945.1 Gemmatimonadota bacterium
TCTGGCCCGCGCAGAGAGGAGCCGGAGCCGCAATCCTCATCGGACCGCCTATCGCCGCGAGACGTTTCGAGCAAGCCGTAGCAGCGCCCGGTGGCGACTACCGTGTTGCGGGTTACGTCGCGACAGATCGTCCCGACAGTGATGATTTTCTTGGCGGCGTCGAAGATCTTCCGGCGCTGATAGAGGAGCATGATGTGGAGGCGGTCGTTGTATGCGCCGACCTTCCGCTCACCCGGATCAGCGCCGTGATCGAAGAATGTCTTCATGCCGGCTGCCAGATACTCTACCCGGCTCGCGCTGTGCGCGTCTACGGTGTGCGCCCAACACTGGTGTGGCACCACGATCAACCCTTCTTCGAGCTAGGGAGCCCGGTACTCAAGGCGCGAGCGCTGATCGCCAAGCGCATCACCGACGTGCTACTCAGCGCGATTTTTCTGGTCGCACTTGCCCCCGTGCTGGCGATCATCGCCGTTGCCGTAGCGCTCGAGTCTCCAGGGTCGCCCATCTTCCTGCAGGAGCGCGCCGGCCTCGGCGGCCGCCGGTTTCGCATGATCAAGTTCAGAACCATGCGCCAAGGGGCAGACGTGGAGAAGGACCAGTTCGCGCACCTCAATCAGACCGGCGACAGCAGGCTGTTCAAGATTCGCGATGACCCGCGCACTACCCGTCTTGGCCGGATGCTCCGCCGGTTGAGCCTCGACGAGCTGCCGCAGCTCGTCAACGTGCTGATCGGAGAGATGTCGCTCGTAGGGCCGCGGCCATTCTTCGAATCCGACTTTCAGGAGTACGAGGACCACCATTTCCGCCGGCTCGATGCAAAGCCGGGCATCACCGGACTATGGCAGGTGAGCGGACGCAGCGAGGTGCTCGATTTCGAGGACGTGATATATCTGGACCGCCAATACATCGAGCAATGGTCGTTCCGGCTCGACATCAGCATCCTCTTCCGGACCATCCCCGCGGTGCTCCGGCGGACGGGCGCGTTCTAAACACGGCAACGTCCAACGGAAGACTACCTGCCGGGAGTCTCTCAACTGAAGACTACCTGCCGGGTGCTGTCGGCTTTACGGCTTTGGGCTGCGGGCTCCTTTGGGGCTCCCTTGTTCCCTCTGGGATTGAAAGGCGCTTCAATAACCCATAAAGCATTTTTCGGACTGTAATCGTCTGGCTGATCAGGGAAACGAAGTCGGTCTCCGGAATTGCCTTCGTATCGCGCCCCAGAATCAGGTGATACTCGAGCTCCGAGCTTGAGCTGAGGGCGTAACCGAGAAATCTAGCAAATTCCTTTTCGCTCTTTTGCCTCCGACCCTCGGCGATGTTCGCCGGAATTGACATCGCTGCCCGGAAAGCCTGACTTCGTAGCGAGGCGTACTGGGATCCCCGCATCCGGGTGCACACGCGATGCATACAGAGCGAAAGGGCATGCGCCTTCTGCCACACCTGCAGCTTCTTGAAATCTGACACGCCGAAGGGTCGCGACCGACCCAAATCCGTTCGCCATCAATTTCATCCGGACGAGGCCCGCAGCCGGCAGCCATTAAGCAGATGGCACTCGGCAGGTACTCTTCAGTAAAGGGTTTCCCGGCCGGAAATCTTCCGTTAAGAAGGCCTTGCGGAAAGTATATTCATTCAACGTCGGAGGCAGCGAGATTTGGCCCAAACTCGAACAATTACAAAGAAAAAACTGGCCGCGCTCGGCGTCCTGGATTTTGCGTCGCGCGCCCTCCGCGGCGTCCTACGCCCAAAGCCTCCGCTACCGGGGACTCCTCGCTCCTTTCTGGTCGTCGAGCCGTGGGGGATTGGGGATGTCGTCCTCGCGACGGCGCTGCTCAAGGCTCTGAGGGCAAACTTTCCCGGCGCCGGTATCACTCTGCTAGCGAAGCCGCACGCCCGGGAACTGCTGGCTGAGAGTGGTCTGGTCGACGATGTAGTCGTGTTCGACTTTCCGTGGACCGCTTTCACGGGAAAGCTTCAGCCCAACCGGTACATCGCGCGTGAATTCCAGCAGCTGTTGCGAGCTCTGCGCTCGCACCATTTTGACGTTTCGCTCGATGCGCGCAGAGACGTCCGCAGCAACGTCATCACGTACCTTGCCGGTGCTCGCCGACGAATAGGATACGATTTCGGGGGTGGGTCGCACCTTCTCACCGACGTGTTGCCGAGTGGTACGCAGAACGAGCACAAGGTGTCAGACTGGCTGGCGCTGCTCGGCCCGCTCGGAATCGAGGAACGCAATGGATTCTCTCCGTCCCTGGCGGTAACCGAAAGCGAAAAGGAGACTGCCCGTCACCGACTCGGAGCCCTCGGACTTTCCACTGAGCGACCGATCGTCGGGGTCCACCCGGGCGCCAGTCAAAAGGTGCGGCATTGGGACCCCGATCGGTTTGCGGCCGTGATCGGCCGGATCGCACTGGAGCGCGGCGCCCAGGTTGTACTGTTCGAGGAGAAAGAGGGTGATTCGGCGGGTATCGCCCCCAGCGCTCCCGTTCAAAGGATCCAGAGCGATCTTCGCGGCTTCATGGCCCTCGTCACGCAATGCGACCTACTGCTTTGTAGCGACAGCGGGCCGATGCACATCGCCAGCGCGCTCGGCGTTCCAGTCACAGCGCTCTTCGGCCCGCAACGGAGCGAGTGGTACGGTCCGCGCGGGGAATACGATAGGGTGGTGCGGGTCGAAGAGATGGCGTGCAGGCCCTGCTTCGACGCCTGCATCTTCGCCACGCCTCATTGCATGGAAGGCATCACGACCGATGCGGTAACCGAGACGGTCATCGCCCAACTCGATCGAATCGAATCCCGCAATGGAGAAGTTGCCCGCCACGGCTGAACCGGGCAAATTAAGAGTTCTCCGTTCGCCGCGTTCGATTCGAGCACGGCATACCCAATCAAGGACAGGTTCGTGAAGGTTTTCGTTTCCGGTGCAGCCGGATTCCTGGGCAGCCATCTGGCCGATGCGTTCGTCAACACCGGACACGAAGTCAGCGGTTGCGACAACCTTATCGGCGGGGACCTCAACAATCTCCCTGAGGGCATTCAGTTTGAGGAAGCCGACTGCTGCGATGTGGCGGCGATGAAACGTCTAACTGCAGGAGCGGATCTCATCTATCATTGCGCGGCGATTGCCACAGAAGGCCTGAGCGTTTTTTCTCCGGCGCTGGTTGCCAAGCATGTGTACGAGAACACAGCCGGGATTCTCGCCGGATCTGTGAGCAACAACGTCAAGCGATTCGTATTCTGCTCGAGCATGGCGAGGTACGGGGTGGGCAAGCCGCCGTTCCGGGAAGATCAGAAGGCCGATCCCGAGGACCCATATGGCATCGCTAAATACGCGGGCGAGCTGCTGGTCGCCAACATATGCGACACGTTCGGGATGGAGTATGTCATCGCGGTGCCACACAACATCATCGGGCCGAGACAGAAGTACGACGATGCCTATCGCAATGTGGCCAGCATCATGATAAACCGGATGCTGCAGGGAAAGCAGCCGATTATTTACGGTGACGGAGAGCAGACGCGGTGCTTCTCGTTCGTGCAGGACTGCGTTGATCCGCTGATCAAGATGGGAACCATGCCCGGCCTTACGAAGGAAGTGATCAACATCGGACCGGACACCGAGACTGTCTCGATCAACGAGCTCGCGCGCATTTTGGCGCAACTGCTGTCATTCGATTTACGGCCGATTCATGTGCCACAACGTCCGCGCGAAGTAAGAGACGCCACCTGTTCGGCTGACAAGGCGCGCCGGCTACTCGGCTATGAGACCAAAGTAAGCCTCCGCGATGGACTTCAGAGCATGATCGACTGGATCCGCCAACACGGAACCAAGCCCTTCTCGTACCATCTACCCATCGAGATCGATTCGCCGCTTCTGCCCGCGACCTGGACATCGCGGTTGATATAACAGCCGGCCACGTGGGGAAACCTGGCCGCCTCCGCATTGGCATGCTCGGGCTCTACGGCATGCCGCTCCCGCAACTGCACTTCACCGGATTCGAGACCGCCTTCGGCGAGATCGCCCCCCGGCTCGTTGCCGCCGGGCACGATGTGACAATCTATTGTCGGGCCGGCCAGTACCCGGAGTCGCTGCGCGTTCCTGAGTACAAAGGAGTGCGCCTCAAGTACGTCCCATCGCCGGGAGGAAAAAGTCTTTCGGGGCTGGTCGCGACGCTCTTTGCCTCACTCCACGCCCTTCTGTTTGGGCGATACGACCTGTTCTTCTTCGTCAACGTCGGGATGGGCCACCATGCCGCGCTGTGCCGCGTTTTTGGCGCGCGCGTCGTGATGAACGTAGATGGGCTCGACTGGAAACGTGCCAAGTGGGGGCCGCTCGCGCGGGCTTACTTCCTCAGCGCTGCCCACTCCGCGATAAAGTTCTGCAACAGGCTGATCACGGATGCAGAGGCGATGCGCGCGATCTATCTCGAGGATTTCCACAAGGAGACGACGATGATCGCCTACGGCGCGTACGTCGAGTCTTCGGAGAATCCAGAGCTCATCAAACAGTTCGGGGTCCAGCCGGACGACTATTATCTCATCGCCAGCCGACTAATACCCGAGAACCACGCCGACCTCATCATGCTCGGCTTCCACGAGTCGGGGACGTCCAGGAAGCTGGTGATTGCCGGCGGCGCCAACTACGACAGCCCGTTTCACCGTCGGTTGCGCGAGCTCGCCAACGATCGCGTGATTTTCACCGGGCACATCCACGATCAGTCGGTGATCAAGGAGCTTCACTGCAACTGCTTCGCGTACCTGCACGGGCACTCGGTCGGAGGCACCAATCCTTCGCTGCTCAAAGCGATGGGTTACGGGAACTGCATTGTCGCCTTCGATAGCGTGTTCAATCGGGAAGTGCTGGCGGACGGTGGACTCTTCTTTCCAAAAGACTCGAGCGCGCTCGCCGAGCAACTGCGTCGAATCGAAGGTGACGGTGCGTTGGTGAGGGATCTGCGGCGCCGGGGGCCGTTACGGATTGAGAAAGAGTATACCTGGGGGAAGGTGAGCGATCAGTACGATCAGCTCTTTCGTGAGGTCGCGTCGGGTGCTTGAGCTGTTACGGTCGCGCACCGCACGCAACAGTGGTTTCAATCTCCTGGGGTTGGCGATCCCGCTCGTCATCGGGCTGCTGGTCATCCCGATCACTTTGCATGGATTGGGAGCCGCCCGGTTCGGACTTCTGAGTCTATCGCTCACCGTTCTCGAGTACTCGACACTCTTTGCGCTCGGACTAGGGCCTGCTACCACCAAGCACGTAGCGGAGGCAATTGCGAGGAAAGACGAAAGTACGTCGGATCTCGTCGTGATGTCGGTGATCGGTCACGCCGTGCTCGGCACGGTTGGGGGCGCTATCGTCGCACTTCTCGCTCCGGTGTTCGTCGATCACGTCTTCACGGTCGTTCCCAGTTTGCGCACGGAGGCGATCGCCGTCTTCCGGCTCCTCGGCCTCATGGTTCCGGCGACGCTTCTCCTATTGAGCCTGTTCGGTGCACTCGAGGGCGCGAGCCGTTTCGGGCTGGTGAATCTGTTGCGGGTGCCGATCAGCGCCCTCTCCTTCATCATTCCAGCGGTCGGAGTGACGCACGGGGTTGGACTCCCAGCCATTCTCTCGACTCTCGTGATTCTGCGACTCATCGTCTGCGGCGTGCTGGCGTTAGTCGTTGCCGCGAGCGTTCCCGGCTACGAGTGGAAGTGGCCATCGGACTGGAATCGAATGCGTCCGCTTCTTTCCTTCGGCGCGTGGCTCTCGGTCTCGAACGTCGTGAGTCCGACGCTCGTGTACGCAGACCGGTTCCTCCTCGGCCATTTACGCGGGCTTGGCCCGCTGGGATTGTACTCAGCACCGTTCGATGGCCTGATGCGCCTGCTGGCGGTTCCAAGCAGTCTCGTGCGCGCGATGTTTCCAACTCTGAGCGCGCTACATCATGTTTCGGCTCGCGACGAGCTGAGGCCGCTCTTTCGACGCGCGGTAGCGGCGGTGCTACTCCTGCTCGGCGGTCCTGTTCTGATCCTGGTAGTGTTTGGGCCGTTTCTTTTGCGGCTATGGCTCGGCGAACAGGTCGCCGTTGCTGCCGGCACTGCGGTTCGGATTCTAGCGGTGGGATTGATCTTCAATGCCGTCGCGTTCGTGCCCACGACTTTC
>JALYZH010000164.1 GCA_030948945.1 Gemmatimonadota bacterium
AGATCTATGCGCGAAGTCTCGCCAATCAATCGAGCAGACCCTCACCAAGGGCATCGAGCGCGGCAAGGTTACCGAGGAGCAGCGGGATTCCACGTTGGCCAACCTGCGCTTCGTTACACGCCTCGAAGAACTTGCAGATCGGGATCTCTTCATCGAAGCGATGGTTGAAGATCTAGATGTGAAGAACAGCCTCTGGTCGCAGCTCGATCGGATCGCGCAGCCCGACGCGATCTTCGCCTCCAACACCTCCAGTCTCAGGATAGTCGAAATGGCGACCGCGAGCGGGCGACCGGATCGGATGCTGGGGCTTCACTTTTTCAACCCCGTGCCTTTGATGAAGCTCGTGGAAGTCGTCCGCACGACGACGACCAGCGACGAAACGGAGCGTCGCGCTTTGGATTTTGTGAAAGCGCTGGGCAAGGAGCCGATCCGGGCGAAGGATGGCTCGGGCTTTGTGGTTAATCTGCTTCTCGTTCCGTACATGCTCGATGCTATCCATGCAGTGGAGGGGAACGTTGCGACGGTGGAGGACATCGACAAAGCGATGCAGCTGGGCGCCGGCCACCCGATGGGTCCGTTCACGCTCCTCGATTTCGTCGGCCTCGATACGGTTTACAAGATTGCCGAGATCATGTTAGAGGAGTATCGCGATCGCAGGTATGCGCCGCCGCCACTCCTGAAGCGAATGGTTCTGGCGGGGATGCTCGGCAAGAAATCCGGGAAAGGATTCTACGACTACTCCTCGAATCCTCCGCGAGCCAGCAGTCTCGCACTGTGACACCTCCTGGCTTTCGGGGAATCTTTAGGGAGGACGAGCTCGCTCGCGCAGTTTACTCCGAGGCGGCCGGTATAGCGCGAGCGATGCCGAGCGCGGTAGCCGTTCCGACAGATGCCGAGGATGTCATCTCATTGGTGAGATGGGCGACCAATACCGGAACGAGCCTCATTCCCCGCGGGTCGGGCAGCAGTATGTCAGGTGGGGCGATTGGAAACGGAGTCATTCTCGATCTGTCGCGGATCAATCACCTGGCCAGGATCGACGAGAAAGCGCGAACGGTCTGGGCCGATCCCGGAGTTCTCTGGGGGACACTCGAGGTCGCGGCGAGAAGGCGCGGGCTTCGCTTCCCGGTGGATCCCTCGAGCGGAAGTTTCTGCACCATTGGTGGAATGGTGGCGACCAACGCTTCGGGACCGCACACATTGCGCTACGGCTCCACTCGCGCCTGGGTGAACGCAATCGACTGCGTGTTCAGCGACGGTGATCGGGAGGTGATCACGCGCGGAGAGCCACCCCCCAGGAGAATCGACGCGATTGCGCGCTTCATGCGCGACGTCCACGGAGACATCGTTGCGAGCGACAAGCGGCGGCCAATCTTGCACGAAGGGGTTCGCAAGGAGTCGTCGGGCTACGCCATCCACGACTACGCGACAAAGGCCGAACTCGTGGATCTACTCGTGGGGAGCGAAGGAACTCTGGCGATAATCGTCGCTGTCCAGCTCTCCCTTTCTCCTGTGCCCGCCGCGACAAGCAGCGTCCTCGGCTCCTTTCCGTCGCTCGAGGAGGCGACGGCCGCCGCGACGAAGGCCGTTGCAGTGGGAGCCAGCACCTGTGAGCTGCTCGACAGAACAATTCTTGCCTACGCCGGGACGACGGTGGGCGACGAGAAGCTTCGCGAGCGCGTGGAAGGCGCCGCCGCGATTCTCCTGGCCGAAGTCGAGGGTGACTCCGCGGAAGCGGCAAGGATCGGAGCCGAACAGCTCGCGGCGGCGTTTCGGGAATCGGGCGCGAACGATGTCGACGTTGCGCTGACGCCCGACGCCGAGCACGAGCTCTGGGAGCTGCGACACGCGGCCAGCCCGATTCTGGCGGCGCTCGAGCACTCTACCTCGATGCAATTCATCGAGGATGGCGCGGTGCCGCTGTCGAAGCTTCCCGACTACGTGCAGGGCGTGCGACACGCGCTCGAGGCGCGGCAGGTGAGCGGAGTGATCTTTGGACACGCCGGCGATGCCCATGTCCACGTGAATCCCCTCGTCGATGTCAGGCAGCCCGACTGGCGGGAAAAGGTTTCGGGCCTGCTCGAAGACGTGGTCAGCCTCACTGCGAAGCTGGGCGGCACGCTCACGGGTGAGCACGGAGACGGGCGAATCCGCACTCCGCTCCTCAATCGCGTCTGGCACGAGGACGCCGTGCGGGCGTTCGCTCTGGTGAAAAAAGCGTTCGATCCCGGGAACATCTTCAATCCCGGTGTGAAGGTCCCGCTCCCTGATCAGAGAGCGATCGGCGACATAAAATACGACCCCTCTCTTCCGCCACTCCCTGAGGAAGCG
>JALYZH010000219.1 GCA_030948945.1 Gemmatimonadota bacterium
AGACCCGCAGCGTTCGAATTCCGCTCAACCAGAATTCGCAGCTGATCAAGCTGGCGCGCGCCCAGACGGTTCTCTCCCAGGTTCTCAAGCGCGACCCGACCGACAACGAGATCGGCCGCCTCCTCGAAGAAACCCCCGACGCCGTTCGCTCAGCCAAGCAGATGTCGGCGACAGAGATCTCCCTCGACGCTCCGATCGACCGCTCTGACCGCGAAGCCTGCACGCTCGGCGAGCGCTTTGCCGGAGTGGATGGTGGCGAGATCGAGGATGTCACCGACTTCCATCTCATGCGGGAATTCATCGATCGCGTGTTCCGTAAGTACCTCACTCCGCGCGAGCGCAAGATTCTGCACCTCTATTACGGGCTCGAGCAGGGCTCGGATGCGATGACCCTCGAGAAGATCGGCGCGCTGATGGGTGTGACTCGCGAGCGCATCAGGCAGATTCGTGAGCGCGCGTTCGAGAAGCTGCGCGAATCTCCCGACGGCTCGGCGCTCGCTGGATTCTGGAGCTAAGCACCCGGAATTCGTTGAATCCGCGCTCCGACTACCAATAGAAAGACGCCGGCGAGTTTGAGCCGGCGTCTTTTTTGTATAGGTATTGTGGCCTCTTCGCGCGCCCGCCTCTCTCCGGTTGGTCAATCCATTACATGACCGCAGCTCAGCCCGCTCAACGCTCCACTCTCAAAGCTTTTCTCAACGCTGCCTGCGGAAACGCGGAGGCAGCCCGTGAAGCACTCGCCGCCGCCGGCTTCGACCTCGAGGCTGTCCAGCCCAAGGAGCTCGAGAACCGGCTCAAGGAGACAATCAGTAAGGGAGTCAATCGGATTCTGGTCGCCGGCGGCGATGGCACGATAGCGACCGCTGCAGCGCTCGTCGCGAACACCAAGACCGAGCTCGCCATTCTTCCCGGTGGAACCCTCAACCACTTCGCCAAGGACCACGGCATCCCCACAAACCTCGGCAAGGCCGCGCTCGTCGCCAACGATGGGCCGGTTGTCGGCGCTGACATCGGGTACGTCAACGATTGCGTGTTCCTGAACACGAGCTCTCTTGGCGCCTACGTCACGTTCGTTCGCGAGCGCGAGAGGCTGGAAAAGCTTTTCGGGTACTCCATCGCGAGCGTGATCGCCTTCGTGAAGATGATGTCCGAGATCCGAACCTTTTCCGTCACGCTCGAGCTCAAGGGAGAAAAGAAGACCTATCGGGCGTCGCTGGTTTTCATCGGTGTCGGTGAGCGCGAGCTCAAGCTTCCCATTCTGGGAAATCGCGTCAAGAACGGAAGGCGTGGACTTCACGTCATGGTAGTTCAGGGTCGCAGACCGGCGCGATTGTTCGCCCTGGCCATCGCCGGAATCACCAAAGGTCGAGAGCGAGCCGACAAGCTTCCGGAATTCGACGAGTTTCTGGTCGACAGCTGCCGGATCGACCTCACTCGACCGACGGCGACCATTGGGCTGGACGGCGAGTTGAAGCGATTCCACACTCCGCTGAATTACCGCATCGAGCGTGACGCGCTCCGACTCGTAGTGGCGCCGTCTGAAGGAGATGAATAGCTAGATTTCCCGGATGACCCCGTCGACCCAGCCAAACGCGCGTACGGTCGCAGATCGCCTGGCCGAGATCGTTGGCGATCGACACGTCCTGAGTCGGCCGAGCGAGCTGCTGGTTTACAACTCTGACGGACTTCCAGGTTACCGGCGACAGCCGCGTCTCGCGGTATTCCCCGGGACGCGCGATGAGACGATCGCTCTCGTAAGACTCCTGGCCGAGGACGGCTTGTCGTTTGTCCCGCGCGGTGCGGGAACCGGTCTCTCGGGCGGTGCGCTGGCGGACGACATCATCGTCATCGGACTTCATCGCCTCAAGGAGATCATCTCGCTCGACTTCGAGAATCGCCGGGCGACCGTTGAGCCGGGAGTAGTCAACCTTCGCCTCAACAAACACGTCGCACCGCACGGCCTGCTTTACGCGCCGGACCCTTCCAGCGAAGCAGCATGCACCATCGGCGGCAATGTCGCCGAAAACGCGGGTGGACCGCACTGCCTCAAGTACGGAGTCACCCTCAATCACGTGCTGGCGATTACAGTCGTTCTTCCCAGCGGCGAGGTCGTCGAGCTGGGGAGCAGGTTCGGCGAGCGCGACGGCTATGATTTGCGCGGCGCGTTCATAGGCTCGGAGGGTTGCTTCGGTCTTGCCCTGGACGTCACCGTGAAGCTGACGCCGCGGCCGCAGACTGTGCGTACGCTGCTCGCCGATTTCATGTCGGTTGACGCAGCGGCGCGAACGACCTCCGCGATAATCGCATCCGGCATCGTCCCCGCAGCGCTCGAGTTCATGGACGGCCCGACGATCCGGGTCGTCGAGTCTTCGATCTACGCCGCCGGTTATCCGAAGGACGCAGAGGCCGTGCTGTTGATCGAGCTCGATGGGCTCGAGGCAGGGGTCAGCGCTGATCTCGAGGTGGTAAGGCAGGTCTGCATCTCTGGAGGCGCCCGCAACGTGAAAGTCGCGCGCGACGACGTCGAGCGGCTGAAGCTGTGGCAGGGACGCAAGAAGGCGTTTGGAGCGATGGGACGCCTCGCTTCTCATCTCATCGTTCAGGACGCCGTGATTCCGCGTACACGCCTGTCCGACATCCTCGAGACCATCCACGCAATCAGCGAGAAATACGGCGTGCTCGTTTGCAACGTGTTTCATGCCGGCGATGGGAACCTACACCCGAACATCGCCTACAGTGCGGACGATCCGGAAGAGAGCGAGCGCGTGCACGCGGCGATGACTGAGATCATGCGCGCGTGCATCGACGCCGGGGGGAGCATCACCGGAGAGCACGGAGTCGGTCTCGACAAGATGGGTTACATGGAGTCGATCTTCTCGGAGAATTCTCTCAACGCGATGTGCGAGCTGCGCGGCGTGTTCGATCCAGATCGACGGTCGAATCCCGGGAAAGTCGTCCCGATTCACTCCTGCAGGGAATGGAATGCCGTCGCATCGGCGCGGGGTGGACACTCGAGTGAGGCCCCGCCATTGTCCACGGAACCGGAGCGGCCATCGGCAAGGACGCGTGACTTGAAGAGCGATCTGTGGGAGGATCGGTGACGGTACCCCCCGCGCTCTTGATTCACAACTTCCGAACGCATGGCGACTGAAGCGGTAGCCAGCGCTGTTCGGGGGAGCGTCGCGAACCATACGCCGCTGAGAATCGCAGGTCGCGCCAACTGGTTGAGCGCGGGTCGGCCAGTTACCGCGAAAGACACACTGTCACTCCGTGACGACTCGGGCGTCGTGAGCTACGTGCCGGGCGATCTCACACTCACGGTGCGCGCGGGGACAACACTGGCCGCGGTGGAGGCGATCACCCGCGAGCACGATCTGTGGCTGCCGCTCGACCCGTTCGGCTCCAATGACGGTACGATCGGAGCGACGATCGCGACCGGTTCAGCGGGCCCTCTGGCAACGAGCTTCGGGTTGCCAAGAGACCTATTGCTCGGTCTCGAGTTCGTGAACGGTCGTGGAGAAGTCGTGCGCGCTGGCGGGAAAGTCGTGAAGAACGTCGCCGGATTCGACCTGTCACGTCTTCTCACCGGCTCGTGGGGAACTCTGGGGGTGATTACAGAAGTGACACTGCGATTGTATGCACGCCCCAAAGTCGATCGGACCTTCGTCGTGAAGCTGCGAGGAAGCGACAAGCAGGTGACCGGAAGTCTCAGCGCTTTCCGGGGCGCGCCGATCGCTCCTTACGCAATGGAATTGTTGAGCAAATCCTCGGCGAACGCGCTCGGCCTGGGCGAAGCTCCCGTCTGCCTGATGCGTTTTGGCGGCAACGCGGCCGGCGTCGACGCCCAGATTCGTGCTGTTTCGACTGTAGTGAACGTCGATGAAGTATCACCGGATGCCTGGGATCGGTTCCGAGCTCTGGAAGGAGATGCAGACGATGTGATCAGAATTTCCGCACTTCCCGCGCAATTCTTTGCGACAGCTGGAACGATACTTACCGACGAGATTCCGGGAGTTTTCAGTTACATCAGCATCAATCGTGGCGTGATGCGTATCTTCACTTCGCGCGAGGCGATGAAGGAGGCGGCCGGACCGCCCTTCCCGCCCGATAGCACGACTTCTGTGGACTTGCGCATCACTGCGACTCCCGGCCAAGGGGTAGTCTACGAAAAACTCCCGAGTGAGCTCTGGCCGATTGTTTCGCCGACGGTGATATCCGATCCTTTGTCGCAGGGTATCAAGAGAGCGTACGACCCGCACAATATTCTGAACCCCGGCATACTCGGCGATTGACGTGACCGCAGCTCTTCCCGCTGATCCACTCCCGCACGATCCGATGCCGGGCTGCGCGCTGCCCGGCACTCCGCTCGCAGATGCGCTGCCCGGAATCAATGCGTGCGTCCACTGCGGATTCTGCCTGCAGGCGTGTCCGACATACCTGAACCTGGAGGACGAGAACGACAGCCCGCGCGGCCGAATATTTCTCATGCGCTCGCTGCTCGAGGGCACGGTCAGGCCAGACGACCCGAGTGTTCAGCAGCACATCGATCAATGTCTGGGGTGCAGGGCGTGCGAGCCGGTATGTCCGAGCGGGGTTCCGTACGGCCAGCTTCTCGAGGCAACACGCGCAACGCTGCGTGAGAGCAAGCCGACTCCATTCATCGCACGACTCATTCTCTTCGTGTTCGCGCGCGGGTGGCTGTTGCGGCCGGCGATGTTCTTCTCTCGACTTCTCGCCGCTACGCCAATCCCGACGTTGTTGTCCGGTATTAATGGTCGACTCGGTTTCGCTATGGCGATGCTGGCGTCGACCGGACGCTCCATCGAGCGATCGCGGTACAACGCGGTCGGCAGAGGGGAGAGCGGACGCGTTGCGACGCTCCGCGGCTGCGTGATGGATGGACTGTTCCATGAGACCAATCGCGCGACCGAGCGCGTTCTCAAGGTGAACGGCTACGCGATGGTTGCCGCTCCGGGACAGCAATGCTGCGGCGCTCTGCACGCGCACGCTGGAGACCTCGAAAACGCGCGGAGGCTGGCGCGCCGAAACATCGCGGCGTTCGACAAGTCGGGCGCAATGTTCATTGCGGTAAACGCCGCGGGCTGTGGAGCGATCATGAAGGAGTACGGCCATTTGCTCAAGGACGATCCCGCGTGGCATGAGCGGGCGTCGGCGTTCGGATCGCGCGTGCGCGACGTCAGCGAGCTGCTTGCCGCAGCTGGCCCGCGCGCGGGTGGTGAGTTGCCGATTCGGATAACGTACGATGCGCCGTGTCACCTGCAGCACGCACAGCGTGTGACGCAGGCCCCCCTATCCGTGCTGGCGGCGATCCCCGGGCTCGAGCTCGTCCCTCTGCACGACTCGGATCAGTGTTGCGGCAGCGCGGGGATCTACAACCTCATAGAGCCGGAGACGTCGGACGCAGTGCTTGCGCCGAAGCTCGCGAACATTCGCGCGACTGGGGCGCCGTGGGTGGCGACAGGAAATCCTGGTTGTCTGATGCAAATCGGCGCCGGCCTGATTCGCGCCGAGATACCAGCAAGAGCGATTCATCCGGTAGATCTCCTCGACGCATCGTACGCGGCATTCGGCCAGTAGCGCCCCGCGAAGGCACTGGCTTAATTGCAGTTAATGTCGGAAATGAACGAGTATTCCGCGCTGCACAACGGTGCGCTCTTCTTCGATCGGAGCGACCGGATGAGACTGCGGATCTCCGGACCGAAAGCCGTGGAGCTCGTTACGGGAATGGTGACAAACGACGTGTCGAGTCTTGTCGCCGGCGAAGGCCAGTACGCGGCTGCGCTCACGCCCAAAGGCAAGATCGTCGCAGATCTTAGAATCTTCGCTCAGGAGGATGCGCTCCTGATCGATACCTCCTCCGTCGCTGCTGCGGGCTGGAAGGAGATGGTTCTGAAGTACATCAATCCGCGCATCGCACCGTACCACGATTTGACGTCGGAGCTGAGCGACATCGGAGTTTTCGGCCGCTCGTCGCGCTCACTGGTTTCGCGGGTGACGGGCGTCGATGACAGGGAGCTCACCGCACTCGCTCCTTACAGTCACTTCACTAGACCGTTCGACGATTCGACGATTACGATCGCCAGAGTTCCGGACATGGATCTCGATGGGTTCGAGATCTTCGTTCCCAGCGAAAGGGTTGGAGCGCTCAAGACGAAGCTGCATGCGGCCGGAGTTGCGCCGGGAAGCGCAGAGACCTGGGAGATAGCGCGCGTGGAGAGTGGTCGTCCACAATGGGGCACGGACATGGACGACTCGACGCTCCCACAGGAAGCAAATTTCGACGAGCTGGGTGCGATCTCGTACACGAAGGGCTGCTACATCGGTCAGGAAACGGTCGCGCGCGTTCATTTCCGCGGTCACGTCAATCGCTTTCTTCGCCGGCTTCGCTTCGTCACACGTCCCGCGCCGCCCAGCGGTGCGGAGCTGGTCGATGAAACTGGAAAGGTCATCGGAGACATTCGGAGCGTCGCGCTGTCGCCGCGATTCGGCGGCGTCGCGTTGGGGATGGTGAGGCGCGAGATCCTGCCCGGTACGACTCTCCAGGCGAAATGGCCGGGAGGCGAGTGCAGCGTTCAAGTAGAACAAAACGAAAAAGGCGCCACTGTGTAGTGGCGCCTTTTTTATCCCGCGAGAAGAAGCTTACTTCTTCTTGACTGGGGTCTTGGTCTTGGTGGTCTTGCTGGTCGTCGTTGTCTTGGTGACGGTGTCCTTCGTCGCACCAGCGGTCGTGTCGACGGTGGTCATCTTCATGCCGGTGTCCATCGCCGCGGGCGCTGGCGCCA
>JALYZH010000227.1 GCA_030948945.1 Gemmatimonadota bacterium
CTTCCCGCCGGGTGCGAGTGAGCCGATCTTCGCCTCGAGTCCGGCGAGCAATTCGTCGAACGACTTCTGGAAGCTGGCGATTCCCTCGACGAGCAGCTTCTCAGTGACTTCTCGCATCGAGATTCCGACTCCCTCGATCTCCTTGAGCACCGCTTCCGCCACTGAGACCTTCCTGTCGACTGTTCTCGCGACGACGCCGTGATCCTTGAACGCCTCGATCGTGGCGGGCGGCATGGTGTCGACAGTATCGGGTCCGATCAGCTCCTCGACGTACATGACATCGCGGTAGGCCGGATTCTTGGTGCTCGTGCTCGCCCAAAGCGGACGCTGAACGCGGGCGCCATGCCTGACGAGAGCTTCCCACCTCGGACCGGAGAACTTCTGCGCGAAGAGCCGGTACGCCAGCTTCGCATTCGCAATGGCTGCGCGACCCTTGAGCATCTGGAGCCGCTCCTTCTCCAGCTGCGGGGCTTTCGCGATCAGCGCGTCCAGTCTCTTGTCAACTTCCGTATCCACTCTGCTGACGAAGAAACTCGCCACTGACGCGAGTCCATCGATTGGCTGCCGTGCCTTGACCCGATCTTCGAGCCCGACCATGTATGCTTCGATGACCCGCTCGTGAGCTTCGATCGCGAAGAGCAGCGTAATGTTGACGTTGATTCCTTCGGAGATCAGCCGCCGCACCGCAATCGCGCCTTCGGGCGTCCCGGGAACTTTTACCATCACGTTCGGACGATCGACGGTCTTCCAGAGACGTCGCGCTTCCTCTACGGTTGCCTCGGCGCTGTTGGACACGCCCGGCGATACCTCGATCGAGACGAATCCGTCAGCGCCGCGGGTGGAGCTGTATACACCGGCGAAAATGTCACAGGCATCGCGCACATCAGTCGTCTCGACCAGCTCGAACAGCTGCATTGGCGTGAGGCCCTGCTCGGCGGCGAGGAGCTGCTCATCATAGGAATCACTCGAGGCGAGCGCTTTCTGAAAGATTGTGGGATTGGAGGTCATCCCGGTCAGTGCATCGTCACGGATGCGCCGCTCGAGCTCGCCATCCTGCAACATCCTTCGATCGATGCTGTCCAGCCAGATGGACTGACCCACGTCGTGAAGCTCTTGAAGCCGATTTTTCGCCATGACTATCCCCCTCTCCAATTCTAACTATCCCCGCCGTGTCGCGCTTCTCTCTGTAAGCGCGGCGAAATAATTGCTTCAAGCAGAATTCGTGGAGCAGCGCCGAATCTTCCTACTGTCACCCGCCAACTGCGGAGGAAAGCGCGCGACGCTTCTGTTCAACGACAGGGCCGAATTCGACATTGCCAGGCGAGTCCGCGAACAGCCGGGGGCGCCGCTCGGCGATGTCTTCAGTTTTCTCAGCGGCCTCTATTTCAGAGGAAAACTGGCTTATGCGCGCGAGTTCCAGAACCCACCGCCTCGTCGCGCGCCTGGCATTCAGATCATAACGGCAACCGACGGACTCTACTCGCCAGGGTCGCTGGTCAGGCTAAGGGATCTGGAGCGATTCGCAACCGTGCCAATCGACGCCGACGAGTCACGGTATCGCTACCCGCTCGAACGGGACGCCGGTAAAATCGCGGAAAGGATCGGTCCCAAGTGCCAAATCGTGCTCCTCGGAAGCGTCGCTACGGGAAAATACGTAGACGTTCTGCTGCCGATTTTCGGGGATCGCTTGCTCTTTCCGAAGGAGTTCCTCGGCCACGGCGACATGGCGCGCGGAGCGATGCTGGCGCAGCGCGCTGCTTCCGGTGTCGAGCTAACCTACATCCCGGTATCGGATCCGTCGCGCCTCGGGACGCGTACCTCGAGAAAAGCGCGCGCGATGGCTAGCCCGCATCACGAGATGAACGCGGATTCCGACTAACCATGGCGTTTCCGCAAATCAGATAAGAACCGGATCACTTTTGGCCACGAGTTCGCTTGCGCCCAGGCGTTGTCCGTGGGATTTCCGCCGGTGTCGATACGACCGCGATTCAGCAGCGTCGAGCCCGCGGGGAGATACGATTTCCCGATAAGATGGCCTGCGCTTTGGTATAGAAGGATCTCAATGGGAGGTGCAGATTTCTCGGTGGAGCGTCTTTTCCGAAGAGCTTCAGCCATCGTCGCCGACGGCCAAAGTCCATCATCACCCCCCGCGACGAGTAAGATCCGCGCCCGAGTTTCCTCGATGGGAATGATCGTTCTCAGATCCTGGTTGCTCGCCAGGCGAAACCCGTAGTTGACGGCGGGGCGCAGCGAAGATCCAGCCGGTCGCTGGTAGGTTGGATCCGTACCCGGCGGTACCGCAGGCACTTCCTCGCCGTGCCAGGTCCAGGACGAATGAGCCGTCGAGTCGCAGATGCACGACCACGCGACAGCGCTCGGCGCGTAGGCAACGACGGCAGACACCTGCGGATAGCGTACCGCGACGAGCAGCGCGGCTTCTGCCCCCTTTGAAGACCCAAGAACGGCTATCGGCGCCCGACCAATCACAGAGTCACGCGAGAGCAAACGCAGCGCTTTGCCGAAATACTCCAATGGTATCCGGACGAGTTGCGCTGGCAACGAGTCCGCGCCAAAGTATGCCAGCGCGAGCGCGTCGAAACCGGCGCTCGCCAACTGCGCTGCGACATCCGCGGAGCTGAGTCCGCCTTCCGAGCCGCCGAGCACAAGCACGTGGGCGCGCGGTGCGCTACTCCGCGGCGTAAACCGCATGCCGACGAGTCCGTCCTCGTGCACCGCGGCCGCGCGAACCTGCGGCGAGGCAAAGGTCCTCCAGACGGTGTCGGTTGCGACGATTTTTCCGTTGAGCTCGAGTAGAATTTCCGTGACGATCGTGTCCGACCACGCTGCATCGAACCGCACCCGTCCACGCTCGTCGCCAGCAACATCCATGGCCTGGAACAGGCCCATCGGATTGACCATGCTGTAGGATCCGCTATCCGGAGACATGCGCGAAAGTTCGACGTTTCCCTCGGCGTCCGCGTGAAAAACGGCGGACGCCTGCCATTGTCGGCGAGAACGGTCGCGGGAGAGTGCTCTAATTGTGGCGGCCTGCCCAGCCGGCAAGCCATGAGCAGCGACTGGAATTACGCGATCAAGCGTGGTCCAGGGTGAGCCAATGGTGAGGCTTTGAGACCCCAACTGCGCTGGACCCAACAGGAGGCGGCAAACGGCGGCGGCCCCGACGAGGGAGGCATTGGTCATTCACATCAGACACCCACCGGCGAAAAGGCGTTGAGAAGCTTCGCCGACCTTCACGTTCACCCAGCGATTACACCGGGCTAGAAAGCTACCCCAGGCTTTTACCTTCCCACGCGCCAATCGGCCGAAAGCTCTGTGGTGCCCCAGGCGAGCTTGAGCACGCCATGAGGGAACGTGGTCGACTGGGCGTTCTCCAGCGCCGGGATCAGCCAGAAAGTAAGGCTCTCGAGCGGCTCGGCCAGCGTTCGCTGGCGAAGATCGATTCGCGCCAAATCCTTCGACGGATCGTAATCGGTCCCCCACTGCAGCACTTCTTTGCTCACGACGAGCTTCCACCCATTTCGCGTCGGAAGGGCGAACAGGGTGTAAATGCCCCGCGGGATGTAGGTGCCTCCGATCGTCAGGTCGACTTCAGCGGTGAGCTGAGTTGCCATGTTGGCGCCAACGCGCCAGACGGTGTCCCAGGGAACGACGCCGGGCATTCCGATGACGTTGCGACCGCGAAGATGCGGCTGCCCGTAATCAATGGCGATTTTTGCCGGTCCGGCGACGCTCGCGGCGTTTGCCCATGATCCTTCGAGTTGCCGCCGGTCGATCAGCACTTCGACATTGGCGCGTGCGCTCGGAGCAGCACGTGGAATGGGGGCGGGGCGCGGAGCTGGCTGGGCGGGTGCCGCCTGGCCCGCTGGAACGGGCTGCCCCTGAGCGCCGAGTTGGGCGGCGCCCAAAGCAAGCGCCGCAAGAACAATGGACCGCGAAGCATTCATCCTGTTCTCCCTATTCAAGGTTTCAACGCGCGAAATCCACAAAGCGAATCCCGGCTATCCGGGGATGACTGACAATCAGAACTCTCGCTTACGCATCTCCTTGAAAAAACGTTCGTGCTCCTGGCGCTCCTTCAGCGTCGCTTCGTCGGTCGGCAGATCAGCGAGATTTTTGTCGTATTTCTTGCCGAAGCCTTTGCGGCCGCTCGACTTTGCCGCCTTGGCGGCGTTTTTCTTTGCCAGCGCCGCGATCTTCTTGTCGTCCATAGCCCTCCCTGCCCGTTAAGTGGTGAACGTGGCCTAAATATGTCACCGGTCAGGCGAGTAAGTCACGAGACTCGTTTCTGACTAGCTTTCGGAGGGCTTAACGATGCCGGCCTCGTCCGAGGAGGCACCACAATCCGGCGCGCGCCAAAGACATGACGAACTTCCCCGACGCCATATCGGTTCTCTCGGCGATGATCACGCCGGCTGTGCTGATCTTCGCGTGCGGATCGCTTATCCTCGCCACATCCGACCGGCTGAGCAAAGCAGTTATGCGCACGCGCGAGATCTCCACCGCGTTGATCCCCCGTGCGAATGACCAGCGGGCTGAGGGACGAGAAGAGGAGCGCCGGATGTTGTTCACCCAGCTGGATTTTGTTACGACTCGATCGCGCCTGCTGCAACGCGCGCTTTCACGCCTCTATGCAGCCCTTGGCTTTTTCGTGGGGACGAGCGTGGCAATCGGCCTCGTTGCCATCACGCGACCCCAGTTCGCGCTGGTTCCGATCGTGCTTGGACTGTGTGGTGCCGGACTGCTGCTCTACGCCGCGTTTCTGTTGATCAAGGAATCCCGTTTCGCCCTCGCCGCCGTGAACGAGGAGATGGACTTCATGTGGAAGCGCGGGAAAGAGTACGGGCCGCCTGATCTGGTACAGAAGGGAATAAAGCGTGCGCGCTGGTTCGGAGGGGTGCGGTAATCCTCACCTGCCAGTTAAAAAAAAGCCGAGCAAGACGCTCGGCGTTTTCTATTTTGTGGTGTCCTGAATCAACCGCACTCGGAAAAGCCGCAGACATGACACTTGGCGCAACCTTCTGCGAACTCCAGCGACGATCCGCAATCTGGGCACGTGCCGATGAACGACTCGCTCCGATTCACCGCATCGAAGCCGAATTGTGCCTGTCCGCTCTCGGGAGTATTCGGAGCCGATGATGGGCGAAGCTGCGCAGCTTCAACCGGTGTAATGGGCGCTGGACCCGCAGTGAGCAGATCCTGCTGGACACCCTGCTTCTCGCGCATCCACTTCTCGAGCGCAATTCCTATCGCATCTGGAACTGATAGAACCTTGTTCGGACCGAGTCCGATCGCCTTGTCCGACGCGATTCCGCGAAGCTGGCGGTGCACCTCGCGAATCGGAATGCCCGATCTCAGTGCCAGCGAGATCAGCCGCCCCATTGCTTCGGCATCAGCCATCGCTGCGCCGCCCGCCTTGCCAAGGTTGATGAACACCTCGAACGGCTGACCGCGATCGTCCTCGGTGATGTTGAGGAACATCGTGCCGAGCGGCGTCTCGATGCGAGTGGTGATGCCGCGAAGAGTGTCCGGTCGTGAGCGCTTCGCGCGGCGCTGGAGGTTCTCGGCTTCCGCGTTGAACAGCGCATCCTTCAATCTCGCGTTCTCGGCATCCAGCTCGGCGATAGTGCCGTGCAGCTCCCCTCTTTCGGCGCGCGCATCCGCCTTGCCCTCACGCTCCGCCTTTGCCTGCTCCGTGGCGCCAGTCGACAGAACCTGATTGTCGCGTGAGCCATCGCGATACACGGTGACTCCCTTGCACTTGAGCTCATAAGCGAGCTCGTAGATCGCTCGCACATCCTGCGGCGTTGCCGCGTGCGGGAAGTTCGTCGTCTTGGAGATCGCGGAATCGCAATTCTCCTGGAAGGCGGCCTGCATGCGAACGTGCCACTCGGGGGTGATGTCGTGCGCAGTGACAAAGACCCGCTGCCATTGCTTCGGAACCTCGTCGAAGTGGATGTGTCCTTCCTTCGCGATCTTCTCCATCAGCTCGTCGGAATACCAGCCTTCCCTTTTCGCGATTGCAACAAAGTCTTCATTCACGTCGGGCATCAGCACGCCCGCCTGATTGCGCATGAACGCGACAGCGAATAGCGGCTCGATACCCGACGAGCAGCCAGCGATGATGGAGATCGTCCCGGTGGGCGCGATCGTATTCACGTTGCAGTTGCGGAGCAGCTGCATTGGGCGAATGCGATTTCCCTTTGCGTCGCGCGCGGCCGTTTCGTCCGGGCCCCAAATGGAGCGCGCCCATTCGGGGAATGGGCCGCGCTCATTGGCAAGGCGCTCGCTCTCACGCTTGGACTCCACGTCCACGAACTTCTGAAGCTGACGCCCGAACTCCACGCCCTCGACGCTGTTGTAGGCGATGCCGAGTCGAACGAGCGCATCGGCGAAGCCCATGAGGCCAAACCCAATCCGGCGGATTCTCTTCGAGAGCGCGTCGATTTCGGGCAGCGGGTACTTGTTGACGTCGATGATGTTGTCGAGGAAGTGGACAGAGAGATGGATATCGCGCTTGAGCGCGTTCCAATCCATCTGCTCATCCTTCACGTAGTAGCCGACGTTGATCGAGCCGAGGTTGCAGACGTCGTACGGAAGGAGTGGCTGTTCTCCGCACGGATTGGTTGCTTCGTATTGTCCGACGTGCGGGACCGGATTGTGGCGGTTCGCCTCGTCGATGAAGAAGCATCCCGGCTCGCCGGTGCGCCACGCGCCATCTATCATCCTGTCCCAGACCGCGCGCGCGTCGAGTTGTCCCGTGACCTTGCCGCTCGAAGGATCAACGAGATCGTAGCTCGTTCCTGACTTCACGGCGTCCATGAACTTGTCCGTGACGGCGACAGATATGTTGAAGTTAGTAATCTGCGTCAGGTCTTCCTTGCAGCTGATGAAATCGAGAATGTCGGGATGATCGACGCGCAGAATGCCCATGTTGGCGCCACGACGCGTGCCGCCCTGCTTCACCGCATCTGTCGATGCGTCATAGAGCTTCATAAAGGAAACCGGACCCGACGCAACACCAGTCGTCGAGCGAACCATCGAGCCTTTGCCGCGCAGCTTGGAAAACCCGAAGCCGGTGCCGCCACCCGATTGGTGGATCAGCGCCATCGACCGTAGGGTGTCGTAGATGCCATCACGTCCGTTGGAAAGCGCGTCTTCGACTGGAAGAACGAAGCACGCCGAAAGCTGACCGAGGGGACGGCCGGCATTCATCAGGGTCGGAGAGTTGGGCTCGAACCGACGCTCGACCATCAGCCGGTAGAAATCGCTCGCGATCTCGGTTACTTCGCTGTCGCTCGCGCCGTAACGACGATCCGCTTCGGCGACAGTGCCGGCCACGCGCCAGAACATGTCTTCCGGCTGCTCAACAGGAGTGCCCGTGGCGTCCTTGATCAGGTATCGCTTCCCGATCACGGTACGCGCATTGTCATTGAGCTGGGCTTCGCCCTGTGGGGGCACGACAGGTATGGCCATTATCACAACTCTCCGCAGAATAAAAGGGTTGTCAAGAACAAGACGATGGAGCAAGGACTACACGCTTGGGCATCGGTGATTTCGATGCGGGCACGGAAAGTACCCGTATTCGTGAGTCCGCACCAGCCTGCAGTTATCTCCTGTTCCGACAACGACTTACGCAATCCACATCACGAATAGAGATCCGGCCCCCGATTTTCCACTTGAGGCCGTATCGAGACCATCAAGGCTAGTCCGCATAGGCTGCGCCCGGGGGGAATTTCGGTGGCAAATATCGTCCTCCCCCTAAGTACCCCTGAGCCTTGGGCTTAGGTCATTGTCGCGCGATTTCCTGGCGCGGTGGAGGTGGCTGGAAACCTCTCCATATTTGGAATCTCGCCGCGCACCGCAGTCCATTCGTAAGCGCGGTTTTGCCTGGACTCACGTCGTTTTTCTGGCTGTCAGAAAGAGACGCCGAACGTGGCGTAGAATTGCGCCCCTCGTATCCCGAGCCTGTCGCGATTCGCCAGAGGGAAAGCGACTCCCAAGCGCACTCTCGCCGGCACATCGAGCTGGATGCCCGTGTCGACGTTGAGCTCCGCGCCAACTGAGCTCATGACGGGATTCCCAGCATCTGATGGTCTGCAGACTCCGGTCGCCGAAGCGGCAGCGCTCGCGGGACAATAGGCGCGAGCCGTCTCGCCGAACAGTGTGAGCGACGTCTTGTCGATGAAAACGGGGATGAATCGAAATCCGCGCGACGGCGCAACGAGAGGAGCTCGATATTCGACCGAGGCGGAATACGCTCGGATTCCCCCCTCCGCGCTCGCCGGATAGCCGCGTACGCCGAAGACGCGTCGTTGCTCGCCCACGGCGAATCCCGGAAAGACCTGCAGGGATGTCCCGCTGATTCCCCCGGCGGTAAACCGATCGGGACTTCGCTCGTCACGCAGGCCGCCTGCGCCGCGAAGCGCGACGACGTGGTGCGCGAAGCCCGGCAGGTCGAGCGCTTTGTACAGGGAGCTTACGGCAATCACGCTTCTGGTGGCGCTTCCACTCGCGCCGCGCTGCCATCGCTGCCGAGCGCTGACGCTCATGCTGATTCCGTCCTCGGGAGAGATGCTCAGCTCCGGTCTTTGCGCGTTGGCCCAGCCCGCCGAGGCAATTACCGCCGGATAGGTGGGCGATGTGCCGTAGAACGGCGACAGATGCGGCAACAGCGTGTCCGGTGTGGTCGAATACGCGAGACTCTCGATCTCCCCGCCCAACGACACCAGTGAATAATTGCGGAATCGCTGACGAACCAGGGTCGCCTGAAGCGAGGCGATGCGGCTACGCTCTATGAAGGTGCCGACTTTGACGGCGTTTCCGGCGGTCCCGTTGAACACCATGTCTCGCGAGAAGTTCTGCGACGCGTAAAGATCCATGAGCGGCAAGCCGAAACCGGAGTAACGGTACCACACCCAGGCAGAATTCTCGTGAAAGCGATTGTTGCGGAGTAGCTGGGCTGTGTAGTTGTGCCGATCGACGATATCGTAGCCGCTCGTGCTCGCACCGAACGACGTTCCGTCCGTAGTCGTGCTCTCGAAGATCGGCATCCAGTACCGGGGAATCAGCGATCGCCATGGTGAGTACGTTGTCACTTTCGACGTATCCACGGCGCCCTGCGGCGGAAGCCCGGATACGATAGCAAGGCAATTCGTGCAGCCGGTTCGCGGACTGACTTGCGAGCTATCAATGTCCGAGTAGCTCACCGATTGAGGAATTGGAGCGACGCCGATGTGATCTCCGTCGGCGAGGAAGAGCACCGTCGCCAGTTTGGTTTTGCCTGGCGACGCTTCGGGGGAGAAGACTCCTGTTGCGGCGTCGGTGAGTCGAGCCAGTCGCACTGGCGCCTGCGATACATCGGCGACGTAGACCTGCGGGAGTCCACCTCGCTCTGAGGAGAAATAGATCCGGGTTCCCTCAGGCGACCAGCTCGGTTGGGAGTTTATCGCGCGCGACGCGCCGAACGACATGAGCGGTCCGCCTTTTTCGTCGAGCATTACGATTTGAGACACGCCGCGAGTCTGCTCCACCGCGACGATTCGTGATCCCTGCGGGGACCACCGCGGATCGAGCCACTGAGTTTCAAGCGTCGCCGATGTGATCGGAGTTATCGGTCCGCCACGCGATGAGATTCGTACTAGCCTAGTGGTTCCGGGAACGTCCTGTACGGCGACGACCTCGCCGTCTGCCCTCACATCGGGGGAAGAAAGTCTCGCTCCGTGAGTCAAACGGATCTGCTGACCTCCCCGCTCCACATAGAGGTCCTGGCGCACGTGATAGGGATCGAGATAATCCGGCTGCGAGAAGAGGATGCTGCCGTCGGCGAGCCGCAGATTGGGACTCGCGCCATTCCGGCGACCGAGTCTCTTCTCGCGTCCACTCAGGTTCACTTCGTACGCCGCGGGAACCTCGCGGCCCTTGTCGCCGGAATAGAGAATCGCGGTGTCACCGAGCCAGCGTGGGAAGACCGCGATGCGCCCCGCGGTGGTTACCTGCTTCCAGTCGGGCATTATCTGATGCGGCGTCTTCATCTCTCGAACCAGCGAATCGCGCCAATGCACCCACGCGGTCTGAAATGATTCACCGAAGGCACCCCGCGAAGTTGCCGTCAGGAAAAACGGGAATAAAGTCTTCGAGCCTCGCTCGACGAAATCCCTGATGCTTCCGGGACCGCGAGTGCGCGAGAGATAGTCGAACATCAGCGACCCGTAGACATAGACGACTTCCGCACGCGGAAAGCGTGTCGTCGAAGGCGAAAGCTCCTGCAATGTCGGAACTCGATTGGCGAGCGCCGCAGCCCGCGCGATCATCGAGTGTTCGGAGCTCTCCAGACGTCCTACTCCGGTGAGCCTCGACTCGTAGTACACGGCCAGACCCTCGAGCACCCAGCGAGGCTCGTACAAGTTCGGGAAGAGCAGCGGATTCCTGCCGAAAATCGCCTGGCCAACCCGCCATATTCCACGCGACCGATCCATGTGAAAGATGTGGGTGAGCTCGTGAGTGACGACGAGGGCATTCCAATCCGCGTAGTTCCGCAGCCCGGACGCATCGGCAGGCGGATGTGCGAAGAGCACGATACGGTTGGATGGAAACGTCGTGGCGTATCCATTCACGTAGTCGAGATTGTCCGAGACGACGAGATCGATGGTTCCCCGCGGCGGGACCAGCTCCGTCGACAGCTCAGCATAGGCCCGCTCGGCGTTGACCGCCGCTCTTCTCGCTTCTTCTTCCAGAGGCGCGGTGAAGTGAACGCGAAAATGCCGAGTGTGCAGCGTTCGCCAGTCTTCGTTGGGAGGGAGCTGCGCACTACCTGCCCGCGCCGCGCCAAGCAAAAGCGCGGCGGTGAGGGCCAATATCCTCACGGAGTCTGAGCCAGGGAGGCGAAGTAGCTCTGAAGACCGCGCAAGATCGCGGTGGCGTACGCCTCCTGATAGGTCGGGGTTCTGAACGCCGCTTCCTGGTCGGGCATTATGATGAACGCTCCTTCGGTGAGAATCGACGGCATCCACGTTCCGCGCGCGACAGCAATGTTCTGGAATTTGGTTCCGTTGTCGCGCAGTCCGAGCTCCGCCAGCAGTGCGGTCTGTGTTGCAACGCCGAGTGGAATGGAATGCGGCCAGAAGTATAGCGTGAGCGATCCGTTGTTGACGAAGGGGTTCACGCCGTCGGGGAAGGCATTCAAGTGGAT
>JALYZH010000234.1 GCA_030948945.1 Gemmatimonadota bacterium
AAACCGTCCCGATAGAGACGATTTGGGCAACCCGAGGAATACATCAGCCAATCCGGCACTCACTACTCCTTGAGATCCCGATTGTACCACCAGACAGATCTGGATAGCGCTCTAAACGCGTTCCCGAGCCTCCATCCCCCGTAAGAGATGAACGACACACCGGCAATCGTCAAACCGGTGGGTACGGCCTGGTTCAGCCCGGCGATTCGGGAGCTGCCGAGCGCCGCACCCAGGGTAGCGACTCCTAGAGACAGTATCCACGTCCCTGGCCGGTAATTGTTCTCGAATATTTTCGCCTGGGTCACGGCATTCGGCGACCTGCTGACGATTCGCCCGACGTCGACCGCGCGAAAGGTTCCAACCTCGAGCACCACTGACTCCGATACGCCCCGAACAATGCTGATCGTGCCACGACGTTGGTCTACACGGAGAGCATCTTCGTCGTAGGTCGCTTCCTGAGCAGTCATCAGAACAGGCCTCATAATGAGAAGACAGATTCCGGCGCAAAGTGCCAGTAAACGTGACATTCCAACCCCCTTGTTGGCTATTGCCGGTACACAATCGTTGCGCGCCCGTTGAGTCTTGTCCCGTCCATTATCACATGAGTGTTCCCAGAGTAGTAATAGCCAGCGCTAGCCTGATCGACGGCCGCGCCCAGGAAATCATCGTTCGTCAGAAGCCACGGACCCGCGCTGGAGAAGAATGTTCCCAGAAATACTCCAATCATCACGGGAGGCGACGCTCCCGGAAGAACTTTGATCGCGACCGTGCTGAAAGCCGTCGCAGTGGACTTCAACACCTCCGTGAGCACGTTCGTGTCGAGCTTGAGCGTGCAGGGCTCGTTGTCGTCCTCCCAGAAGAGAACGTGAAACCCTTGATTGAATTTGCTGGCGTAAGCAGCTACGTCTGCTGCCGAGTAGAGCAGCACCCTGCCTTCCCAGAAACCGCCGTTCTGGTCAAAAAATTTGCTCGGGTCGGGGACGTGCTCACCCGAGCAGGAGAGGTTCTCGCCGTATGTGGGCGCGGCCGAGCTGGTCGGCCCATGAATATGAACTTCGACCTCCGGGTCTCCGCGGAACCACGGTTCTTTCATGTCGAGGAGTCGCGAGAATTCCAGGTACAGCCCGGGCGCGATAGGCCCGGCCACAAGCGACCCGCCTCCGCACGGGTCGTCGCATGCGATGAGATTCGACGATTTGGATTTGACGGGCTCGAGCGTTCCGATCGCATCCCCGTTTTTGTCGCGCACATTCTTCGAGGCAATAGCCGGCATCGGATGGTCGAACCGCGTCTCCACCGGCACAATCGAGAGGGTCGGTTGCGGCGGCGGGACGTCGCGATCCAGAGTTAGCTCGGCGCCGCTCTCGTTGAAGGCCACGATCGGCTCGGATTCGGCCAGCTGCGAAACCACCAGCACATCGGAGCTTCCAGTCCACGACTCACGGTGTGCCGTGACAGGCATGTAGAACTCGAGCCTCCGAATTCTCGAAAGGGCGCTGAACAACTCGGTCTCTGTTCCGCCACTCACTCTTACCATTCGATCGAGCAGAACCCTTCCATCCTTCGATCGGAGGTACGGCGCCAGCTCCAGCTTGTGCTCATGGAAGGGCGCCGATCTCATGTCGCGCTTCAAATGCTGCCGCGCAGGCACGTTGTCCAACGCCACCGCCACAAGCCGCGCGATTTTCGACAAAGCGGCTCGTTCTTCATTCGTGGAGGACGGCGTAGGCTCACTCTGCGCGTTGTGAGGCACGCCCAGCCCGACTGTTCGGCTCGCGGGATCAGCGCAGGCAGCGAGTCCCGCCAGCAGCGCAACGAAAAGAACTCCTTCGCCATGTGTGTGTTTCATACTTCCTCCTCGGCGATGGTGCGGTTGATGAAGTGCGCACCTTATCGGTTCAGGAGGAGGAAAGCGTAATCCGCTTGCCGCTTACGAGATCACTTCGCTGCGCGCGCTGGAGAAGACGGGGCGACGAACACCATGAGCAGCGCGGCCACGAGCGCGAGCGTGGCGCCGAACACAAACGCGCTCGGCGCGCCAAGCCTGTCCCAGATTGCGCCGAAAATGAGAGATGCGGGGAGAGCACCCAGTCCGATCGCCAGATTGTACCAACCGAACGCTGATCCGCGACGACTGCGAGGTACGATGTCGGCTACGAGCGCTTTCTCGGTTCCCTCCGTCGCGCCATAAAAAATACCGTAGACCGCGAACAGAGCCCACGCCTGCCACGCGGCGGTCGCCCATCCAAAGGCAAAGTAGACCGCGGAATAGAGGAGCCATCCAGTCACAATCAACGGCTTGCGGCCCAGCGTGTCCGAGAGTCCGCCCCCATACGTACCAGTCGCCGATTTCACGAAGTTGAGCAACGCCCAGAGTATCGGCGCCAGCGCGATCGGCACCCCGAGCTGATTCGCTCGCAACAACAGGAACGCGTCGGTCGAGTTTCCCAGTGTGAAAAGGAGAATCACGACGAGATATGCCCAGAAG
>JALYZH010000004.1 GCA_030948945.1 Gemmatimonadota bacterium
GAGATCGAGGGAGGCGCCGAGGGAGGATCGGGCCGGACACCGAGGACGACACACCGGACCGAGTCGTGAAGCGAGTCGAGAAAGGGTATCAGGTCTTCCCGAGACACGGCCGGAGTAAAGGTCTCTCGTGCTTCACCAAGCGCTCTGTCGAAAGCCCGCCAGACTCCGTCTGCGATGTCTGACGAGGGAAATTGTTCGACCGCCGCTTGTCCCGTTCGGAGGAGATTGGGTCCGTCGAGCCTGTTGGTTGCCCCACTGCCACGCATTCGCATCGGCTCGTTATGAAGGAATGCGATCGTCTGTGAATTCGTCTCGGCTCGTACTGTATCGCTCGATCAGCCGGTAAAGCGTGGTCCGGTCAATGCTAGCCATCCTCGCGGCCTTCGACATGTTCCCGCCCGCTCGATCTACGATCCGCGACAGGTACGCTTTTTCGAAGTTGCTGACGAGTTTTTCGCGCGCCGAGTGATACCCTTCGTCGAATAGCGAGGCAGGAATGGCAGTCCCCTGTCTATTGGGCGCCGCGGTCTCATAGAACGGGATATCTGCAGGCCGAATCGATTGGCCCGGGTCAGCCAGCACCGCCAGATGCTCAATCACGTTTTGGAGCTCTCGGACGTTCCCTCGCCATTGTTTCGAACTCAGGAGGTCGAGACTGGACTCGGTGAACGTCGGAATCGGTTCCCGCGCTCGATGGCGCGCCCAGTAGAACGAGAGAAAATGATTGGCGAGCAGAGGGATGTCCTGCACGCGCTCTCTCAGCGGTGGCAGCTGGATAAGCACGACGCGTAAGCGGTAGAAAAGATCTTCCCGGAGCACTCCGCTCGTAACCGCTTCCTGCAGATCTCGATTCGTCGCGGAAATGAATCGCACATCAACTTTCTGCTGGCTCTCACCCCCGACTCTTCGAACAACGCCGTCCTGCAGAACCCGCAGCAGCTTGGCCTGAAGCCGCTGCGACATTTCAGTTATCTCATCAAGGAAAAGGGTGCTCTCGTTTGCCACCTCCAGGAGGCCCGGCTTATCGCGGTCCGCCCCGGTGAACGCGCCTTTACGGTGCCCGAACATTTCGGATTCCAGCAGGTTCTCGGGGAGCGCAGCACAGTTGATGGGTACAAGTTGTTTGTCGACTCGGCGACTATGACGGTGAATGAGTTGGGCGAGAACCTCTTTTCCCGTGCCACTTTCACCGCAAAGCATTACGGAGGCGTCTGTCGGAGCCACTCTGCGCGCAAGTGCAATTGCCTGCCGGAACGACGGTGCGGTACCGAGACAAACTACCAGATCGCTGTTCCCATTCCGACCAAGGTGACTCGCAGCCAGTCCACGCGACTCGCGCCTCGCGGCGATATTATGCACTGCCTTGCCCACCAGCACGTCAAGGTGCGTGGGCGTGAATGGCTTCAGGATATAATCCCACGCGCCAATCCGAAGTGCTTCAAGATTCGATTCCACGCTCGGATTGCCCGTCATCACGACGACGAGAGTCTCCTTGTTCGCGGTCAAAATGGCGCGGAGAATCTCCATCCCCGGCACTTCGGTCATGTAGAGATCCAACATCACGAGATCGAAGTGTCGACGCCCGACCAATTCGAGCGCGGCGGTGCCGCTTCCTACCGACGTAACATCGTAACCTTCGACCTGGAAATAACTGGCGCAACCTTCTCGGAGGCTGCGATCATCGTCAACAACGAGGACCGTTATGCTCGATTGGGAGACCGGAAGCGACCGGCTCGCGGCGTCCGCAACACCTGGCACCAGTGTGATTTTGGCGGATCTCTCTTCGGGATGCGTGCCCAAGAATCAACTCTCCAGTGCGCTACGTGGTTTACTACGGGAATCCAAACCGGTCTCCGAACTAGGCGTCATTCCGGCCCCAACCCAGGCTATCACAAATCGTATCTGTTGTATGATTTTCCGCAGAAGGAGCCGCCGATCTTATCTGGGCTTGGGGGAACAATCTGTCAAGGAGTTTCGCTCACGGTGTGACGCCGGGTGCCGCTAGGCCACTTAACACCTCTCGCGCCGAGGACTCTCGCGCTCTATCATGTTCCCCGGCTGGGTACTTAGCGCAAGCCGTGCGCCATCCCATCACGCCTTAACGCTCTCACCCGGACCCAAGGGGTCCACACCATCTATCGCGGCCGCCAGCGCGTTGGGGGCGACAATCGCCGGCCAATTGATCAGTGCGGTTAATAGAGTTCTTCCCCAATCCGGACCTGCGTAGCCGGAACGGCCGCTTGGCTTTGGGTCGGCACGTTAGCCGTGCACGGCCCGATGAACCACTTCTGCCGCAATCCCATCCAGCCATCTACTTGCGCCGCGTTGCGCACGAGCAGTCGTAGAGGAAACTGTGGACGGCCCGCAAAAAAGTGTCGATGCGGCGCAACACAGTTTGAGGTAATCAAAGATTAGCGCGGGTGCCTGGTCATTCCTAAGTCCTTACGGGCCAAGGCAGTACCGAAACTCCCTTGCGACCGATGGACGAGCATGAGGGCTGCGTTTGGTTACGCCCGCGACACAAGTTCACGTCCCCGCCCGTTTGATCCTCACGAGCCGTAACCTTCTAAATATTCTGCATGGCGACGACAGCTGCTGAAGTCACTGGTTCCGACACCGAATTCGTCGGAACCGACTCTCCCAAGACAACCCCGCTGCGTGCGTTGCGGTTGAGAGGTCGCGCGACCTTTCGCCTGAACGTCCAACCCTTGTACCACGCCGTCTTCGAAGGCGGGTCGTACGAAGGGCAGAGCGCGACCGTCGGAAGTCCGGTGGGACCGGAGCGCGCGACTCGCGCTCTCAACATCTTCGTCGCGGCCCTTGGTCTTCTTATCGCGGCGCCGTTGTTTCTTCTCGTTGCCGTGGCGATCAAATTGTCCAGCCGAGGATCGGTCTTCTACAAGCAGACCCGAATCGGTCTCGATCGGCGCTGGAACTGCGCACCGTCGCACGTGGACAGCCGGATCCAGGATCTCGGCGGCCGGCCATTCACCATGTTCAAGTTCCGTACGATGGTGGACGCTGCCGAGAGCGACAAAAAAGAAGTGTGGGCAACCCCGCGTGACGGGCGCGTCACCAGAATCGGACGTCACCTTCGCCACACTCGGCTGGACGAGCTACCTCAGCTTTTGAACGTACTTGCCGGTGACATGAACATAGTCGGGCCCAGGCCAGAGCGGCCGACTATCTTCGCCGAGCTGCGCGAAGTGATTCCGAACTACCACATGCGGCAGCGTGTGATGCCAGGCATAACAGGATGGGCGCAGGTCAACCTGGCCTACGACACCTCGGTAGATGATGTCAGGCGCAAAGTCGAATATGATCTCGAGTATCTTAGCACGCGGAGCCCAGCCCGCGATCTGGGGATCATGGCGCGGACCGTGCCGATCATGTTGTTCTCCAGGCTGGGCTGGTAGCGTGCATCAGCAGGCAGCGAATCAATCGATGCGACAGGGGATTTCTTCGCAGATTTCACGCGTAGCGGGGTGGACGTGGGTCCGGGAGCTCCGCCAAGCCCCGACTTCCAGGCTTCACGCTCGGCGTCGGCGCGCAGCTCGACTCGAGCTGGAGCGCGTCAAGCCGCGGTCTATATTGTTCGTCTGTCACGGCAATATCTGCCGGAGTCCCTTCGCCGCTGCAGCATTCCTGCGCTCGTGCGCGCCCGAGATCGCGAGTGACATAAGCGTGACATCGGCAGGTTTCGTCGGGCCAGAGCGCTCCCCTCCCTCCCCCGCGCTCGTCGCAGCATCGAGATTTGGCGTCGACCTCTCGGCGCATCGCTCCGCATTGATCACCTCGGAGAATCTCGGAGCTGCGGATCTCATAGTCGTCATGTCCCAACAGCAGGCTCGCGCCATCCGCACTCGAGCGACTCCTTCGACGTTCGTTCTCATGCTCGGAGATCTGGATCCCGGGCCGGTGAATCGTCGAACCATTCTGGATCCTTGGGGACAGCCAGAGGCCGCATTCGACGAAAGCTACGAGCGCATAGATAGATGCGTTCGTGAGCTGGCTCAAATCATCTCCGCCGCTCGCTAAGAGAAGTCTTTTCGCCCGGTCCGTTCAAGAGTCGGCACGAAAACCAGCCGAGCGATGCGCCAGCGACAAAACCGAGCGCCGCCCCTATCCACTCGATCAAGGGTGTAGACACGACACCAGTAATGGCGGGAACCGAGAACAAGACGAGGACGAGTGCGCACACGGCCGCCAAAGCCGTGCGGCGTCGCACCCAGAACCCGATCGGCACGCAAAGCAGGAACACCCACGCCACATCAAGCGCCTCTCCCAAGCGGTGCGCAATCGCGTCAGTGTACGCGAGCAACGTCCACCCCTTTCCAACCGTCGGGCCCAGCGTTGCTCGTCTACCTCGTACGCTCACGTACCAACGCGCGCCGTCGCGCCTCACTGAAGCTGACCCAATATCTTCGTGCGAGCTGTCCGGAAAGGCGTGGGGCAGCCAATACGCGGGCGAATCGAGGCCGATCGCATTTGCCCGCGACTGATATTCAATCACCAGATCACTACCCGCGCGACTGATGGCGAACGACCCTTCCGGTGCGGCTAGCACCGCGGTCAAGGTCATCACCAGCGTTGCCGCCCCGACCCCAAGCGCCGTAAGGCTGACCGAGCTTCTCGCGTCGGGAGCCAGCCAAAATCTGTGGCGTAGTCCTATCAATGCACCGACGGCTGTACCTGTCGTATTAGCGACGATATCGCTGAGTGAAGGATCCCTACCGGGGATCCACATCTGCGCCAGCTCGACGCTTGTGGAAAGCAGCAGGCCGTAAAACACCACCTTAGCGGGTGATCGTGCCTTCCACCCCAGCGCCAGTCCGAATGGAGTGAAGAGGCAGAGATTCAAGATTCCATCGGCGAGCCATCGGCGACCGACGCCGAGCTCGAAAGAGAACTGCAAAGGAGGGCCGTTCCCCGCCGGGCTGAGTGTGATTACCAGAATGACAAGGAGAATGGCGGCAACCGCGATCTCCTGGCTAGTCGGCGAGCGCTCAAACAACACGTATGGCCGGGCCGGCGCGGCGACTGTTAGCTTTCGACTCCATTGAGAGCTGAATCCAAGCGGACATGAGTATCGCGCGCAAGCGGGTCTGCCATCATTTCACAGTTGATGTCGAAGAATATTTCCAGGTGTTGGCGCTGGAGCCGTACATCCCTCGCGCCCAGTGGGATGTGCTCCCGGGCCGACTGGATGTCGGCCTGCGGCCGTTGCTCGATATTCTATCGGAGCACGACTCACGCGCAACATTTTTCGTTCTAGGATGGATTGCCGACCGTCACCCGGAACTGGTGCGCGACATTTCCGCTCGAGGTCATGAGGTCGCATCGCATGGCTCTGATCACCGACTCGTGACCGCGCTGACGAAAACGGAATTCCGTGAGTCGGTCCGGACCTCGAAGAGCACCCTGGAAGACATCATCGGTCGACCCGTCGTTGGCTATCGCGCGCCGAACTTTTCGATCGGCCGTCGAGACGAATGGGCGTTTGAAATCCTCGTCGAAGAAGGGTACCGCTACGATTCCAGCATCTTCCCGGGGCGCGGCGTGGAAAAAGGATTCGTCGTCAGCGAGCGCGATCCATACTGCATGCGCCTCGCGGGGGGAACCCTCCACGAGATTCCGCTTGCGACACTCAAGATCGGCGGCACCGTGTTACCGGCGGGCGGGGGTGCCTTTTTTCGCCACTTGCCCTACGCGTTGGTTGATTCCGCCTTGCGCTCCGCCGAGCGGCGTGGAGTGCCGGGTACGTTTTATATCCACCCATGGGAGCTCGATACCAAGCAACCCCGAATCCGAGCACCGTTCCTCACCAGGCTGCGGCACTATGGCGGCCTCGCGCGGACGACTCCCCGGCTGGAGCGTCTTCTGTCGGCTTTCTGCTTTCAGCCGATCGGCACCACGCTCGGCATCGGCGATACTGCCCCGTCGGTGAGGTGACATTCCTGCGGATTGTCGGCGGCGATCAGAGCCCGGAGAAGTGGGATCGATTCGTGGAATCGGACCCGCACAGCACCTTCTGCCATCAGTACAGGTGGAAGGACATCATGCGTGACGTGTTGGGCCACGAATCTCTGTACGTCGCGGCGACTGACGACGACGGTGCGTGGCACGGTGTGCTGCCACTGGTGCGTGTTCGCAACATCCTCGGACATTACCTTATCTCGCTTCCATTTCTGAATGACGGTGGACCACTTGGTGATCGCGCCGCACAACAGAGGCTCGTCGAACACGCCGTGACTGAAGCTGAACGATCGGGAGCTGATTTACTGGAGTTCCGCGCGCGCTCCGAGCTTCCGGGACCGGTGAATCCGGTGTATCGAAAGATCTCCGTACAACTCGTACTTCCGTCATCCGCCGAGGAGTTTTGGAACACTACTCTCCGCGCGAAGCTGCGTGCACAAATCCGGCGGCCAGTGAAGGAAGGCATGGTTTTCCGATGCGGTGTCGAAGAGATGCACAGCTTCTATCAGGTCTTCGCACGCAACATGCGTGATCTGGGAACGCCCGTCCTGCCAAGAGCATTCTTCCAGAAAGTGGCGGACACTTTCGGACCGCGCGTGCTGTTCGCGGCGGTCTACACAAAGGCCGGAGTTCCCGTAGCTGGCGCTTGTTGCCTTCTCTGGCGAAAGGAGCTTGAGGCAATGTGGGCATCATCACTCCGGGAGTTCAATCACCTGTCGCCGAACATGTTGCTCTATTGCCGCCTCATGGAACACGCCATCGACCGTGAAGTCGAGATCTTCAACTTTGGCCGAAGCAGTCCAGCTGGAGGCACCCACAGGTTCAAACGGCAGTGGGGGGGCAGCGATGTTCCATTGCCCTGGGCATCCTGGTCGCGAAACCCGAGCATTGGCGTCCCGTCGGCGGATCGTCCGCTGTACCATCTCGCGGTTACTGTCTGGCGTCATCTGCCAATGGCGGTCGCTAACCGGGTGGGGCCTGTGCTCGCGCGGCTGCTACCTTGAAGATGGCTGAAGGACTATCTGGCGGGATGAGAGTCACCGTTATCATTACCACCTACAATTACGGGCGCTTCATTCTGGAAGCCATCGAGAGCGTGCTTGCACAGACGACCACGGCCGACCTTCAGATCATTGTCGTGGATGATGGTTCAACGGATGAAACTCCTGATGTGCTCGCGCAGGTAAAGGACCCACGAGTTGAACTCGTACGCATCCCAAATAGAGGCATTAGTGGTTCCCGCAACGAGGGCCTCGCGCGCGCGAAGGGAGATTTCATCGCTTTCCTGGACGGCGATGATCGCTGGGCGCCGCACAAACTGGAATATCAGCTCGAAGTGATCCGTAGCGAGCCCGATATGGCAGCCGTTTTTTCCAACTTCGTCCGGTTCGACGAACACGGCGTTTACCCTCGGGATCAATTCAGTTTCTACACCGACTTGGGCACTCTCCCCACCAGAGCGACACGAGATGGTCGCGGCTATCGCATCCTGGCCGACGCCTTCTCCGCATTTATTCCGTGGGTAGAGTTCCCGGTATGGGTACAAACGATACTCTTTCGCCGTGAGGCAGTCAGAGATCTCCTCTTCCCGGAGAGCGGGTTGGTTTTGAACAGCAACGGGAACGGTGTCTGCGGCGACATTCCATTCTGTTTCAGCGCCTATCGAAACGGAGGGGTTGGTTTTCTGAAAGAGCGTCTCGTCGAGGTGCGCCGGCATGGCAAGAACGCAACAGATCGACTCGCAATCATACCGCACGCCTCGCTCGCCGCGCTTCGACTCCTGACGAAGCTACCGCTTACCGACGTGCAACGGCGCGCGCTGAACAGCAGGATAGCCCGAGCATTGGTCAATTCCGGCGTGCAGTACGCTGCGGAGGGCAAATACAGGATGGCGGCTTCCAAGTATCTGGAAGCCTTTGGGCACAGCGGTGCCAGACTAAGCGCCGCAAAGAATCTTCTCAAACTCCCGTTCGTTTGGCACCCGTCGACCTAAGCGCGCCGAATTAGTCCTCAAGGGCGCCTCAAAAAGCTATTCCGTGATTCGACACCAGCTCCCCGCGTACTCCCCTGTCTCCGCAA
>JALYZH010000246.1 GCA_030948945.1 Gemmatimonadota bacterium
GCTCAGAGCCGAAGCTCTCGAGCTGCCCTTCGATCTTGTTGAGGCGCGACGCGAAAATGTTGTAGGCGAAAACGGCGGGGATAGCCACGCTCAGCGCCGCAGCAGTCGCAATCAGAGCTTCGGCAACGCCAGGAGCGACAGCGCCGATGTTTCCCGAGCCCTTCGCTGCAATTCCCACAAACGCATCGATGACGCCGAGCACTGTGCCGAGAAGACCGATGAGGGGGCTGACAGAGCCGATGGTGGCGAGAGACGGAACCCAACGACTCAAACGGTCGCGCTCGGATGTCGTTTCGGAGTCGAGCACGAGTCTCAGCGCTTCGACCTGGGAGCCGCTGAATCGCGCGGCGCGTTCCGACGTCCCGGACAGGGCTGGCGTTGTCTCCTCGATAAAGCGCATCGCGCGCTCCATTACGACGGCCGGGGGCCCGTTGCTGGTGCGTGCCATCTGTGCCGCACGCTCCACGCTATGTGCTCCGGCAAATTCGTGCGCGAAAGAGTAGGTGATTCTAGCCGCGCGCCGCAGCTCGTACCATTTGGCAAAGATGATCCCCCAACTGATGAGCGAGAGAACCACCAGAATTCCAAGTACGAATTTCGTCGCGCCAGTTGAGCTGGTAATCAGCTCCATCGGTGAGCTTGGTATCGCCTGCCCGAGCTGCAGGAATAGCAATCCGGTCAAACGGCTGCTCCGCTGACTTGTTGCTCGAACCAGGCGAAAGTCTTCGCGAGTCCTTTCTGCAACATCACCTGAGGCGTCCACCCGAGCAGCTCGCGGGCTTTGTCGGCGTTGACGAACGACTCCTGTTGCTCACCCGGGCGGTGCGGAGCAAACTCGATTGGAACGCTGGTGCCTGATGCTTCCTGCAGAAGCTTCGCAATTTCGAGCACGCTGGTCCCCTTTCCCGTTCCAATGTTGAATGCTCGCGCGTCGAGTCGTCCCTTCTCGGGAAGCGGCTCTGTGGCGGCGAGATAAAGTGCGCGCGCGACATCCCCGACGTAAACGTAGTCGCGCGTCTGCCGCCCGTCTCCAAAAATTGTGAGTGCCTGGTTCCTGAGAATGCGGGCGCAGAAGATTGCGACGACTCCCGCCTCCCCGTGCGGATCCTGCCTGGGTCCGTAGACGTTCCCCAGCCTGAGCGCCGCGGAATCCATGTTGTGAACGCGCCCGTAGTACGCGAGGTAGTACTCGGTACTCAGTTTTGCGATCGCGTAGGGCGACTCTGGATCCTTCGGGTAAGTCTCGTAATTCGGCGGAGTGTTGAAGTCGCCGTAGAGCACTCCACCGGTCGACGAGAAGACGACACGAGCGGGAGAACCTGCAGCCCGCAGCGCCTCCATCAAATTGAGCGTGCCGAGTATGTTGGTCGTCGCGTCGTCCAGCGGGTCCGCCACGCTCTTGCGGACGTCCATTTGCGCGGCGAGATGAACGATCACGTCAAAATTCTGCTCGGTCACAAGCCGCACGAGCTCCGGCGAGAGGACGCTGATCTCATGAAGCTTCGCCACGTGAGGAACGTTTTCTCGCTTCCCGGAGGAAAGATCGTCGACGATCGTGACTTCCCACTCCTTGCCGAGGAAGAGATCGGCGACGTGCGAGCCGATGAAACCGGCGCCGCCGGTGACGAGGATTTTAGCCATTGAGATCAAGTCCGTCCGATGAAGCATCTGATGCCGCTTCGTCGCTGACTTCGTCGTGACCCGTGGTCGGCCGAGAATCGCCTCTCTCTCCGAGGGCGAAGAGATATTTTGCGGCATCCACAACGCCGAGTCCGCGCCCGTTGGCAGCAGCTGCCTTCAGTCGTACGCTCGGCTCGTGCAGGAACTTGTTCATGAGTGCTCTGGAAAAATGTTCGAGCGTCTCTCTCTGTTCCGCCGAGAGTGGGCCAAGACGCCTCAGAGCAGCAGCAAGCTCCGTACTCCGAACCTTGTCCATCTCCTCTCTGAATTCCCGCACTACAGGGACCGCGGCAAGGCCGGCGACCCAATCCCAATACTTCTGCACTTCGGTTGCGATGATCTGCCTCGCGGCTGGGATATCTTCCTCACGGCGCTCGAGGTTCGCCGCGGCGGCGGCGCGCAGGTCGTCGAGATCATAAAGAAAAACGTTGTCGAGCTCCCCAACCACGGTCTCCACGTCCCGCGGCAGAGCAATATCGAGAATGCACAGGGGCTTGTCGCCGCGAGCCTCGATCGCGTCGCCGACGCGAGCAACGGTCACGACCGGGACGGGCGATGCTGTCGAACAGACGAGCAAATCGACGTCGCTGAGCGACTGCCAGCACTCCTCGTAGTGCATCGCGGTACCGCCGTGACGCTCCGCCAAGGACTGTGCGCGCTCGTAGGTGCGGTTGGCGACGATCGCCACTCGCACCCCTTCATTCCGCAGACACTCAAGTGCGAGCTCCGCGACATCACCCGCGCCAAGAATCATTGCGCGACGCCCGCTGAGGCCGCCGAAGATTTTCTTGGCGAGCTGAACGGCTGCCGAGCTTACCGACGCGGCTCCACGGCCGATTCCTGTTTCCTCTCTGGCGCGCGCCGCTGCAAGCAACGCACTCTGGAACATGCGATTGAGTATCGGTCCCGACTCCGCGCGGCATTCTTCCCACGCCTCTTTCACTTGCCCGTGTATCTGAGCTTCGCCGAGTATCATGGAGTCGAGTCCGGCGGCGACGCTGAAAAGGTGGGTTGCAACATCGCGGTCGTGTCGTACGTAGACGAATTGCGCCGCGTTATTCCCAAGACGCGTGGAGAGGAGGTCGGTGATTGGCGCGAGTGCGTCGCCGTTATCTTCGACAGCGTAGATCTCGGTGCGATTGCACGTCGAGAGGACTACGCCTTCGCGGATCAAACCCGCATGGCGCAGGCGACCTAGCTCCCGAACGGCCTCCTGCGGCCGAAACGCCAGCTTCTCCCGAACCTCGATCGGAGCAGTGGTATGACTGACGCCGGCAACGATCACCGCCACGAGTCCACCTTGTCCGTGAAGGATCCGTCTTCCACCGAATCGCAGAAATCGTCGGAGAGCAGCTTTGGCGCCGCGTCACGCCAGCGCTCGCCTCCAGTGGCGATGAGGCGCGAGCGAAGTCCCCGCAGCGCTGAGATCGCGCGCTCATAGCGCGCATCGAAACGCTCAGCGATCGCGTCGCGAATCCTGGCAGCGGCGCCCGGAACTCCACCGGCGGAAACTGCGATAGTGACATCGCCGGAACGGTGCAGCGCCATTGTGTGAAAGTTTCCTTCGTCGGGATAATCGGTGATGTTGACGAGCTTGCCGCGGGAGTGAGCATCTACCGCGATCTGCGCGTTCACTTCGCGCGAATCCGTCGCGGCGATCACCAGCGTGGCTCCGTCCAGCTGCGCCGCGCGATACGATTCCCGTACGATCGATAGCGAGCGCGCTGCCTCTGCATCGTCCAATGCAGGTGTTACCGTGACTGACACGACGCGCACCTGAACGCCAGCCTCCGCCAGCGCGAGCGCCTTCCGAGTGCCCACAGTCCCGCCGCCGATGACGACTGCCACTACTCGTTCGCCGTGGAGCGCGATCGGAAAGTCGCTCACAGAAACTGTCCGCGATTGAGCGACGCCATCCGGAACACGACGTAGAGCGCGATCACGCTGGCAAACGTCAGAGCCGACATGAGTGCAGCGCGTCGAGCCTGCCAGCCGCGCAGGATCCGGCCCAGCACGAGCGCGCTCACTCCTATCCACGCTCCCATGCCCCAGATGATCTGCGGCACCACCAGCGCTCGATATTGGAACGAGTACCCCGCCGCGAGCGAAAGACCGAGCGTGAGCCCGAGAAAGCCGGCGATCGACGCGACGTGGTTCACGCGATCGAGCGTGTCGAGCGGCGGGAATGATCTGAAGATTGCGCCGAAGTGGGCGGACTTCAGCTCTCGCCTGGCGACGAGGTACATCGTGCCCGCCGCCGC
>JALYZH010000268.1 GCA_030948945.1 Gemmatimonadota bacterium
GGGTCTCGGGGAGAAACTGACCCCGCAACTGACCCCGCGAATCGTAAGTATATGGAGCGTACAGGGATCGAACCTGCGACCTCCTGGTTGCAAACCAGGCGCTCTCCCAGCTGAGCTAACGCCCCTCGACGCGAAATATAGACGGTCCAAGCATTCAGGGACAACGCGTTATTCGTGCGCCGGCAGCGGCTCCATTGTGCGCGGGTCGACGGGCACCTGCACCTCGTCGCGATAGGGCGACGTCATCAACATGATGCGCATTCGCGGGAACGCATCCATGAAGGACAGGTAGCAAAAGCCCCAAATCCCCAACAGGCCGACAGCGACGCCGAGCTCCCAAACGCCCAGCGGTATGTTGGTGACCACACCGTAGATCGAAGGGTAGACCTCGAGATAGCGGTGCATCCAGAGTCCGAGCACCGTGAAGCTGGCGAACAGGATCATCGTCGGCAAAAAGACTTTCGCCGCCCGCGAAAGCAGTCCGAAGAACGGGCCGAACATGAGTCCCACGGTTATCAGTGTTGGAATCCGCCAGCCTTCGATCAGACGCAGGCGCATCCAGTGGGTCTCTTCTCCGAGGTTGCCATACCAGATCACCAGGTATTGACCGAAGGTGAGATAGCCCCAGAACGCAGTGAACGCGAAACAGAGTTTGCCCAGATCGTGGAAGTGTTTTTCCTGGATCAGATCGTAGCGGCCGAGGAATCTGCGCCACGCGATGACGATGATCGTCCAGCTCGCCAGCGATGCGACCCACGCTCCCATGAAGAACCACCATCCATACATCGTGCTCTGGAAGTGTGGATCGAGCGACATGGAGAGGTCCCACGCGAGCAGGATCCATCCGAAGACGAAAGCAAAGCCCAGGAAAACCGCGAGCCTTCCCTGAAGCGAATGCGTCGAGTGAAGCTCCCGTCGCTCGTCGCGGAAACCTCTGCGCATTCGCTCGCGAAGTCCGCGCGCCCATTTCGCTCCGGCCTCCGGCAAAATTCCAACGTCGAGACGTACGGAGGTGTAGATGTACCAGAGACTGAGCGACGAGATGATTATGAAGACGCCAATGACCCGCGCGAAAAAGAAAGGCGGATTCAACCAAACAGCCTTCTCGTGGATCGTCGGGGTGTTGTTACTCCACCAGAAAATGTGGTGGCGCCCAACGAACACGATCAGCACCATCAGGACGAACGCGACCGGCAGAAATGCGACGTAACCCTCGAGAAAGCGGATGATCGGCCGCGACCAGCGGGCGGTCGTTATCCGCTGCACCGCCACGAACATCACGCCGGCAGAAGAAATCGAGGTGAAGAAGAGCCAGTTGACGAGCAGTGCCTGCCACGCGCGATCTGGCTGCAGGAACAACCCCAGCACGAACACCGCCAGCCCGAACACCGCCAGCGCGATGGAAATCGTCTTGAGAATCGCCGGCGTCGGCCGGTCGAGCCCGGCCAGGACCTCTTCTCTCGTCGGAACGTGTACGTCGTGGGCGGTCATCGGACGGTTCCTCGTGCACTGTCTGCTTTCGCTTTGGCCATGGCCGAATCCAATCGCGCTCTTCCTTCACGTAGCAATGCGCTGTCGCGGGCTCTCGCCGCCCGCATCGCCGCCGTGTCGACCGTACCGCCCGGAAGACCCTGTTGTGTCGCGGCGGATTGCGACAGCGGGCCGCCCTGACTCGCACTCAACAGATTGCGCGGCTGATAGAAGGGGGCCGGAACGGTCGGACCCATTCGCGTGGGTCCCGGTACCTTGTCACCAGTGACGCCGGGCGCGGCGAGCGGTCCAACCTCAACCTGTCGCCCGTTCACTCCCTGCAGCGCGCGCAAATAATTCACAACGTCCCAGCGATCGAGCTCCTCGATGCGATTGTACGGAGGCATCAGACCGCGGCCGTTCCGGATCATTCCAAAGATGTATCCGTCAGTGCGACCCTTGGTCATGTCGGTGGTGAGATTGATCCCGGGCATCCCAAATTTCGTCGCTGGACCGTCGCCCATGGCGCGATCTCCGTGACAGACCGAGCAATTGATCTGGAAATACTTTCTGCCGTTCGCGAGCGACGAATCGCTGACCGGGGTCGGGTTCCGAATCCCGGACATCGAGTCGATCGTCGCGGGGAATGCACCATACGAGACCTGAAACCCGGCGACGGCGGTGCCGGTGGTCGGTACCGACAGCTGCGGATTCCCGCGCGATGGAGTGAGCGTGTCCTTCACCGGCTCCCACGTCCAGATCGAAGGCTGACGCTTGAAGTCCGTAAACCACTCGCACGCCGTCAGTATCAACGGAAGTACCAGGAGAATGATGCGCGCCCTAACGCTCAAGTCGTACCTCCACCGCTCCGTGCTCGCGGAGAAGGTCTTCCGCGATGCGACTTTTGTCGGGCGTGCACTCGACCCAGATTCCGTAGTCTCCGTGACTGAAGCGCGGATCGTATCCAACCATCATCGTCAGGCGGGGGATGCGAGAATTGATGAACAAGCCGGCGACGGTCGACAACGCGCCGACGAGCACCATCACCTCGAATCCGAAAATGGTGTAGGGCACCCAGGATGCGACCGGCTTGCCGCCGACGACCAGTGGCCAGTAGTCGGATGTCCAGATCGCGATCCAGTATCCGAACGTCACTCCGAGCAATCCACCGATCAGGGTGTATTTCCGAACGGGGCTGGGTCCGGGATCCAGC
>JALYZH010000277.1 GCA_030948945.1 Gemmatimonadota bacterium
TACCATTGGCGGTCAGTTTCGCTGGATGCACATCGAGAAGCTCCAGGAATTCGAGGGAGAGCCCGCGTTCAGCAAGTCGCAGCTCTAGTCGGGCTTGCTAGATTCTGTCCCACGGAGGAATCGTTAGCTGAACACAACGTTCGACCGCCGCTCCTTCATGGGCTACTTCGCGGGAGTGGGACTTACTTCCACATTGTTCCCCGGCGTGCTGTGGGCGAAACTCGCGGGCGGCGCCGAGATAACGGTCGAAACCATAGCCAGTGCGGAGGACGTCGCTGGCGTGCGCTTCGAACCAGCCGAGCGCGAACTGATGCTCGACGGGCTGAAGCAGCAGGAGCAGCGGATCGAAGCGCTGCACAAGGTTTCGATTCCGAACTCAGTGAGCCCCGCCATCGTGTTCGACCCCGTCCCACCGGGAAAGAAAGTGCCGTTCGAAAAACCGCGACCGATGGTGCGGAGCCGGGTTCACTCGCGGCCGCTCCCCGGCGATCCCGACGACTTGGCGTTCCTCCCCGTGACAGAGCTTTCCGAGCTCGTGAGGCGGAGACGCGTGACATCGCTCGAGCTCACCCAGATGTATCTCGCGCGACTCAAGCGATATGATCCGGTCTTGCGATGTGTGATCACGCTCACCGAGGACCGCGCGTTCGCGCAGGCCCACGCCGCTGATGCGGAATTGAGGCGCGGAAAATATCGTGGACCGCTCCATGGCATTCCGTGGGGCGCGAAGGACCTTCTCGCCGTGCGTGGCTACAAGACGACGTGGGGCGCCGGCCCGTACAAGGATCAGGTTATCGACACCGATGCCACAGTGGTGCAACGCCTCGATGCCGCCGGCGCGGTGCTCCTCGCCAAGCTTACACTCGGCGAGCTCGCGCAAGGAGATATCTGGTTTGGCGCGACCACCAAGAATCCGTGGAAAGTAGATCAGGGCTCGAGTGGGTCCTCTGCCGGACCAGCATCAGCAACGGCGGCGGGACTGGTGGGGTTCGCGATCGGAAGCGAAACGCTCGGCTCGATCTCGTCCCCGTCGACGCGATGCGGCACGACTGGACTGCGTCCGACTTTCGGCCGAGTGCCTCGCACCGGCGCGATGGCGCTCTCGTGGACCATGGACAAGCTCGGACCGATTTGCCGATGCGTCGAGGACTGCGCGCTGGTTTTGGATGCGATCCAGGGGCCGGACGGCCAGGACAACAGCGTGATCCCTGCGGCCTATCATTGGAACGCGAATCTTTCTCCCCGCAAGCTGCGAGTCGGCTACGTAAAGTCGGCCTTCGATCTGCCCCTCACCGACGCGAATGATCCGAAGAAGACGTTGCACGCCACCAGGAAATTCGACGACGCGGCGTTGGAAGTCTTTCGGAAGCTCCGGATCAATCTGATTCCGGTCGATCTGCCTGACCTTCCCTACGACGCCATGCGGATCATCCTCAGCGCTGAAGCCGCCGCTTCATTCGACGAGCTCACGCGCTCCGAGCGCGACAAGCTGCTGGTGCAGCAAGGGAAGTTCGACTGGCCGAATTCCTTCAGAACTGCGCGCTTCATACCCGCGGTCGATTACGTGAATGCAAACCGCCTTCGTTCCATCGCGATTCAGAAGTGGGACGAGATGATGAATACAGTGGACGTGATCGTCACGCCAACCGGTGCCGCAAATCTCCTCCAGCTCGTCGCTACGAATCTCACGGGTCATCCGGCAGTAATCGTCCCGAACGGTTTCAAGGACGACGGCACCCCTGTGTCCCTCACCTTCCTCGGCGGATTGTTCGAAGAGGCGAAGCTGCTTGCCGTTGCGCGGGCGTATCAGGATGCGACCGATTTTCACCTCAAGCATCCCGTGGTCCCGCTCACGCCACCGTCGCCGGCGACCGGCTGAGTGGGGTCAGACGCGCCGCCGCTCGAGCCGGTGACGCTGGACGGATCCTTCGTTCGGCTCGAGCCCATGACCATGGAGCATCATTCGGGGCTCACGGAAGTTGGGCTGGATCCGGAGATCTGGCAGCGTGCGATTGCTCCGATTCGAACGCCGGAAGAGATGCGGAGCTATATGGAAGCGGCGCTCCACCTACATACAGAAGGCACCGCGCTACCCTTCGTCACCATCGAGCGCTCGTCGGGTCGAATCGTGGGCAGCACCCGTTTTGGAAACTACGATCGCCCCAATCACAGGGTCGAGATCGGCTGGACCTGGCTGGCCCCGCCGTGGCAGCGGACCGTGACGAACACCGAGGCGAAGTACCTGATGCTGACACACGCCTTCGAGCGGCTTGGTTGTGTGCGTGTCGAGCTCAAGACGGACGTGCTCAACGACGCGTCGCGGAACGCGATACTCAGGATTGGTGCGAAGGAGGAGGGAATCTTCCGCAAGCACACCCTCACATGGACTGGCCGCTATCGGGACAGTATCTACTACAGCATCCTCGACGAAGAGTGGCCTCAGGTCAAAACCCACCTCGAGACACTTCTCGTTCGTCGGCCCGGAAAGCAGTAAAAAGAAAACCCCCGGATAGTTCCGGGGGTTTTCGATCTTCAGATCAGGTCGTGGATCAGGGAGAGTAGGAGAACTCGAGCTTGAAGTAAGCCGCCGACTGTCTGGGCGCGCTAACCCCGAGAAAGCTTCCACCGACCGATTTGTATCCGACAACTCCAGTCGTGCGGAAATTCGGGGTCCAGGCGTACTCGAGCGTCGGGCCGACCTGCCACGAGTTGCTCGTGATTCCATTCCTGCCACCGCCTTGTCCGACAACCTCCAAACCGATCCGCGCTGGATGCGCAACTGAATATCCAAATGGGACTGACCCGCGGCCGCGAGCCCACAGGTAATGGCTGCCGAAGTTGTAGTTGGATAGCAGCTGAGTGTTGAGCGGACGCCGCCCCGATCCGTTGTGGTATGCGCCGAAGCTCGCCGTCACACCGTTGCTCCCACCGCCCTCAGCTCCGGGCGCCGCTGAGTTGGGGTTGTGAACCAACGCGTACCCAACGCCGAACGAGACGCCGCCGGTGCGACCCGCGTAGGCCAGCCCGACCGAAGGCGAAATCGCGCTCAACGTCCGTTTCACTCCGTTGACGGGGTAGTTCAGCACATATCCGTTGACGTTGAAGAATGGCGACCAGCCTAGTCCGCCCATCCCGACGTACATGCCGAGGAGGTAAAACTGAGTATTGCGGGTATCAGCTTCGGCCGATCCGTAAAAGGAAGGGTGTAGCTGCGCCTCTGCCCTACGTCCGATCACCGTCAGCCCCGCGACCACCGCCAGCGCGAGAACCGCATTCCGATGTGTGTTCAGTCTCATTTTCATCTCTCAGTTGTTGGTCTTTCCACTCACTGATGCCGGAGCGCGCCCGAGAATTTATTTCTCGTCATCCGGAGCGGAGCCCTGCTGCCCATGAGTCCGCGTCGGGTATGCCAGTTTCGTACCTTCGCATGACCCAAATGACCCATGACTTCTGTTATAGACGCTCCATATCCCGGCGCGGAAACTCAAGCCGCGCAAGGACCTGGGGAGCCGGCAGAGTTCCTGCACAAAATCGGGCAATCGAATTCCATATTCAGCCGCCAAAACATGCGATTGTACCATCGTCTCTGTTCGATAGTGATTCTCGCCGTTCTGACGGTTTCCGCAGCGAGTGCCCAAGCGCAGGGGACAAAGAAAAAAGCCCGGCCCAAGCCTACGCCCACACGTCCCGCACCACCGCCCGTCGCGACAACGCTGGCCGGTCCGGAAGGAGCGAGCATGGTGGATGAGAGGCAACTCTTCCTCAACGGCGCACGAACAGCCTGGGCGTTCGCCAACCGCAACTATCAGCCATCGACCGGCCTTTCCCGCGCGCACGATACCTACCAGTACGTCACGTTATGGGACGTCGCCAGCGGGCTCGCCGCCACTCACTCGGCGCACGAGCTCGGGTTCATAAGCGACGCGATCTACAACCAGCGAATTCAGCGTGCGCTTTCGACGCTCTCGACGATGGACCTGTTCGACCGAGCCGCCTTCAACAAGTCGTACGATTCCAGGACCGGAAAGATGATCGACCGCAGGCAACGCATCGCCTCGAGCGGGTACGGCTGGTCCGTCACCGACATTGGACGACTGCTGACGTGGCTGAGGATCATCGCGGTCAATCAGCCGCAGTTCGCCAATCAGGCGCAGACGATTGTGAACCGGCTCGACATGTCGCGCCTCATCAAGGACGGATACGTACAGGGCCAGGACGTCGATCCCGCCACCGGCTCGATGCGGATGTATGCCGAAGGTCGGATGGGATACGAGCAGTATGCCGCGGCCGGGCTGGCGCTATGGGGGCATCGCGCGGAGAAGGCGCTTGATGCGCGACTGAACGCGCAGCCCGTGAACGTGCTTGGCGTGACGATCGT
>JALYZH010000297.1 GCA_030948945.1 Gemmatimonadota bacterium
GGATGAGAGGGTTCCAAGTCGTGTTGTCCGCGTTAACGCTGGCGGGGTGCGCCAGCTTTCCGATCGCGCAACCAAATGTTCAGAGCGATTGGGACAGGACGCTGTACTACGCGAGACTCGACGTCGAGGCGGGCAACTATTTCGCCGCGGATCGGCTGCTCGATGAATTCATCCGCGTTCACCCGGATAGCCGCCAGTCCAAGGAGAGCGCTTTCTGGAAGGCCATCTACACGCTGGATCCCGCGAATGAGCGAGGCTCCCTGCCAGCGGGAATCAACGCGCTCGACCAGTACCTTGCGTCCACAGATTCCACGGCGATGTACCGCAACGAGGCGCTGGTGCTGAGACGCACCGCCGCCTCAGCGCAGGGGGTGACGGCGGCGACCGGCACTCAGAGACCGGCAGGAACTTCTTCAGTCGCGGGCTCTGCGGATACCGTGGTGGTGACGAGATCGAGGGACGAAGAGATCGCTTCCCTCAAGGAGCAGCTCGCGAAGAGCAAAGAGGAGCTGGCGAAGGTGAGCGCCGAGCTCGACCGAATCAAGAAACGACTGGCCAATCCCAGCAACTAGCCGCATGACAACGGCGCGGTCGATCGCTAGCCGACTCTGAAAAGCTCCAACGCCCGCGCGTAACGAGAGCTCAGGACCTTTCGAATTCCCGCATTCTCCCGCGCCGCCAGCTCAGGATCGCGTCCGAGAAGAATTTCTGCCCCCGTGCGCGCCTTGATGTTCAGGTCTTCGTCGGCGACTGGATCGGCGATCTTGAACGTCGCTTCCCCACTCTGTTCCTGTCCGAACAGATTGCCCATTCCCCGCAGTCTCAGGTCCGCGCGCGCAATCTCGAACCCGTCGTCGGTGTCGACGAAAATCCGTAACCGCTCGGCCGCCTCCTCTCCGACGTCCCCGAGGAGAATGCAGTAGGACGCCTCGGCGCCGCGCCCTACCCTTCCCCGAAGCTGATGGAGCTGGGAAAGGCCGAACCGCTCGGGATGCTCAATCAGCATAACCGTGGCGTTGGCGACGTCGATTCCCACTTCGATCACAGTCGTCGACACAAGGATGTCGATTTTCCCGTCGCGAAATGCGCGCATGATCTTCTCACGCTCGTCGGCCGGGACGCGACCGTGAATGAGGCCGACCACTCGTCCGGCGAAAGGCCCGGCAGAGAGCAGCTCGTACATCGTTGTCGCGGCTTTCAGGTCGGTTTTCTCGGAATCTTCGATGACGGGGTAGACGACATACGCCTGTCGACCCTTCTCCGTCTCGTTCGCCACGAACTGCAGCACCCGTTCCCGCGCTTTCTCCGGACGCATCACGGTGGTGACTGGCTGCCTTCCCGCCGGTCGTTCGTCGAGGGTGCTGACATCGAGGTCGCTGTAAAACGTGAGGGCCAGCGAGCGCGGGATGGGTGTCGCGCTCATGAGCAGCACATCCGGCGAATCTCCTTTTGCAGATAGCGCGGCGCGATGCTCGACGCCGAAGCGATGTTGCTCGTCGATCGTTACAAAACCAAGGCGGCCGAACACGGCTGCTTCCTGCACCAACGCGTGGGTGCCGACGGCGAGCACCGGCTCGCCTCCGGCGAGCTTAGCTGCGGCACTCTTCCGTGCTCGCGAGCTAAGGCTGCCGGTGACGAGAACCGGCTCGATCCCGATGGGCTCCAGCAACCGCGTCAGCGTGCGGGCATGCTGCTCGGCGAGCAGCTCGGTCGGAACCATGATCGCCGCCTGATAGCCGTTTTCCATCGCCAGAAGCGATGCAAACAGCGCGACGATAGTCTTGCCACTGCCGACGTCACCCTGCAGAAGGCGGTGCATCTTTCGGTCACTCGCCATGTCTGCGACTATCTCGCGTAAGGCAACCGTCTGCGCGTTGGTGAGCGTGAACGGCAGGACTCCCTTGAGAGCGGACGTAAGCTTACGCTTGTTCTGGAACGCGATTCCGCGTCTCTTCTCACGCACGAGCGCATTAGCGCGGCGGTGAAGTATGTGGACGAACAGCAGCTCCTCGAACGCAAGTCGCGCGCGTCCTTGCGCACCTTCGCCAATTGATTGTGGGCGGTGCACCATCCTCATTGCATCGCGCAGCGACGGCACTCCAGCGAGGCGCAGGAGGTCGTCGGGCAAGTATTCTTTCAGCAGTGGAAGCAACGCGTCGAGATGCTGCTCGACGATCCCGCGAATGATCTTGAACGAGAGTCCCTCCGTCGCCGGATAAACGGCGAGGACTTTTCCACCCTCCACGCCGTCGTCGTCCTTGCCGAGATGGATGTACTCGCGAGGTTGAAGCTGTCGGCCGTGATAGAAACGCACAGGGCCGGTGAGTAGCATCATGTCGCCCTTCTCGATCGTCCGGTCCAGGTAAGGCTGACCAGGCCAGGAAGCCTCGATCATGCCCGTATCGTCCCTCAGCACCGCCTGAAAGATTCGCAGGCCGCGCCGGGTGGGAATGATTCCCTTGGAGATCACCCTTCCGATGATGGTCCCATCCATCCCCGGCTCGAGAGAAGAGATCGGAGCGATGGTGCTCGCATCCTCGTAGCGGTGCGGGATGTGGAAGAGAAGATCTCGCGCGGTGATGATTCCAAGCCGTCGCAACGCTTCAGCCCGCGCCGGTCCGACACCCTTGAGATAGGTGACGGGCATGTCGAGAT
>JALYZH010000305.1 GCA_030948945.1 Gemmatimonadota bacterium
TGAAGATGAGCGCCAACGTTTCGAACTACCCCCCTAAAAGGAGGACTGAATGACTGTTCGATGGTTTCACATGCTCGGCGCGCTCGCACTTGTTGTCTGCGCAACAACAGCAAACGCTCTCGCAGCGAGCTCGCCGACAATCGAAAGTACGCCCATCCCCAATCCCGCGAAACCGAATTTCTCAGCAATGAATTTCCAACTGGGCACTTGGACCTGCAGCTCGCAGAGTAGCCGCAGGCCGGCCCCGTACATCACAACCTCCGTGACCACGATCGATCCTAGCGGTTACTGGATGGTAACCAAGTCCGAGACTGCGAAGACGTCTTGGGCTCCAGCGGCGCTAGCAACGGACTGGGTTACCTACGACGCGGACACTCATCGTTGGGTTGACATTAACACGGGTGACTACGGCGGATACGGTGCAACGACATCGCCGGGGTGGAACGGAAACACAATCGTCTGGACAGACCCCCTTTTCAAGGCTGGCATGGATGCGATGGCAGTGACCCCGACAACCACGACAAAGGACAGCGACACGAAGACGACTTCTCACACGACCTTTCAAGAGAAAAATAGCGGCAGATGGATAAGCGTGGACACGGTCTGCACTAAGAACGGCTAACGGCACGAATCGATTTGTGCATTCTTTGGAGGTCGTCAGGAGCTGGCGACCTCCAGCTGATCTCGTGAAAAATTGGTGAAGGCACGGATGCGGAGAATGAACGCAGGAAACAGCAGCTGAACGGCCTGTCGGGGAGAAATGACTGCGTCTTCGAAGCCAAAGTGGTAGAATCTTAGGATGGTTCGTTACGCTTGGATTCTGTGTGTAGCCTTTCTGCTTGGGTCTGCGGTGCCGGGATCAAGAGTGGTCGCGTTCCCCAGCGGCCACCTTATACTCCACGGTGTTGTGTACAAACCCAAAGGAGCTGGACCATTTCCCGCGGTCGTTTACAATCACGGGAGCGCTCCTGGTATGCTAAGTAAAGAGGCATTCGAAACACTTGGTCCGGTTTTTGCACGGCACGGGTGGGTGTTCTTTGGACCTTACAGGAGAGGCCAAGGCCTTAGTGCTTCGGCGGGTCCGTATATTGGTGATCAGATCGCCGCGGCTGAAAAAAAAGGCGGTCTCACTGCCGGTGCAGCAATCATGGTCCGGCTACTGGAGACTGATCACCTAAACGATCAACTCGCAGCGCTCGCGTGGTTGCGAGCACAGAACTTTGTGAAGCCAGAACGGATCGCTGTGGCGGGAACTTCGTTCGGCGGCATCGAGGCGGTACTCGGCGCAGAACGAGCGTCGTACTGCGCAGCGGTTGATTCGTCAGGCGCCGCTCAGAGTTGGGCACTGGCATCCGACGTTCGAGCTTTGATGACGCGCGCAGTCCGCCATTCGCGCGCTCCCATCTTCTTCTTTCAACCCGAAAACGACTATGATCTTTCGCCGAGCCGCACGCTCTCGGCTGCCATGAAGGACGCTGGCAAAGAGTTCGAGTTCAAGATCTACCCTCCGTTTGGCAAGTCCGCGCAAGATGGTCACAGCTTCGGCTATTTCGGAAGCTCCGTCTGGGGTGCTGACGTGTTCCGGTTTTTGGACCAACATTGTCGGAAATAGGCCAACTCGGCTCCGTGCAGGTGTATTTGATTGACGGAACCTATGAATTGTTCCGGCATTTTTTCGCCGTACCAGCTGCGGCAGACGTTGATGGCCAAGAAGTCGGCGCCGTACGCGGTGTCCTGGCTTCCGTCTTGTCCATGCTCGAACGTGGTGCCACGCATATCGGTGTCGCAACCGATCACGTGATAGAGTCGTTTCGGAACGAGCTGTATCGCGGATACAAGACCGGCGAAGGTGTGCCTCCCGAGTTGCTTTTGCAGTTTCCTATTTTAGAAGAGGCCCTTGAGGCGATGGGCGTCGTGGTCTGGCCGATGGTCTACTACGAGGCCGATGACGCTTTGGCATCCGCGGCCATGGAGGCGTCCCGAGATGATCGTGTGAGCCGCGTGTACATTTGTACGCCTGACAAGGATCTGAGTCAGAGCGTTGTGAGCACGCGAGTCGTTCAGTTGGACCGCCGACGCAACATCGTGCGCGACGAGGCCGGCGTCGTGGCCAAGTTCGGGGTGACACCGCAATCAATTCCGGATTACTTGGCTGTCGTCGGGGATAGTGCGGACGGATTCCCAGGTGTGGCGGGATGGGGTTCCAAGGCTGCGGCCCTTGTCTTGTCGCGGTACGGCCGTCTTGAAGAGATTCCGAAGGATTGGCGCAAGTGGCATGCTTCAATCCCTCGGGCGCGTTCGCTGTCTGAGGCGCTCTTCAACGCATGGAACGATGCCCTGCTGTTTCGCACCCTCGCGACCTTGCGACTGGATGTGCCGGTCTTTGCTACGGTCGAGGATCTTCATTGGAAAGGACCGCGGCCGGACTTCGATCGCTTCTCCGATAGGATGAAGGTACCGGATTTACTGCGCCGCGTTACGTTGGCAGCGTCCAGCAAATCCAAAAATCGACACCTGAGCAAGACCTAGCTTTACGCTGAGCTCCTGTCTGACTGACAGGCGCTCAAATCCGACAATGAAATTTCTGACTAAATGCTGGCCATCTTTGGATTCCGGTTTGGGCTTGCTTTAGTCGTACAAAGAGTACGTGTACGTGCTCTCCCTGCCTGTATCCATATAGCGCATGCCGTAGGACTTCCCGGATGAACACGGGGGTTCATATGGTCGCCTCTGTATAAGAACTTGTTTTTTGGGTCCAAGCAATACTGGTGGGTACCACCCCACCATAGTTGTCCGGATCTTTCTTAGCAAATGCGTAAATGTAGATCGTGTATCCCGAAATGTCGGGTGCGACGACGATCTTACAATCGCCCTGAGCGATGATAAACCAGCCGTCGCTCTCGCCGTGAAAAACTCCGTCACTTTCGAGCCAATTGATGGCCCAGGCGATGCTTACGGTACCGGAAGTGGTACTATTGCAGACAGTGAACGCGGCGGCCGCCGGAGATGGACGAACTAGGGTGATAAGAGCCACGATGGTTGCCGCTAGAGCGCCTCCGATTCTGGGAACGGGAACTTGCGCTGCGTGATAGCCAATTCTACTTCTGCCAGTTACAGGACCGTCTTGTGCATATTTTTCTCGGCGAGGCAACATAGGCAAGTGTCGAGGAGAGGAGCATCAAAACGTGAATCGCTTCCAGATGACGCGCCGTCAGTCGCTGCTCGAAACTCTGTTCAGCGCCTTGCGGATCGCCGCAATCGGCGCCCTCGCATGCGCGACGCTCGGGCCGATCTCGTGCACTCACGTGACGTCGCAATCAAATATCCTTTCCAGGCACTTGTGGACGCAGCCTGGCTTGTTGCGCTGGGGCGAGTACACCGAACCAGACACGCTTAACCCCTTACTGAGCTCGCTGCAAGTCACCGTCGAAGAGTCCATGCTGTGGGCAGGCTACCTATTCGAATACGACGACAAAAACGAGTATGTGCCCGACCTCGCCACCGAAATGCCGACGCTGCAGAACGGCGGCATCAGCCG
>JALYZH010000324.1 GCA_030948945.1 Gemmatimonadota bacterium
CCTCGGCCGCGATCGGTCACAAACGGGACACGGCTTGCTCTGGGATTTCATCATCGTCCACGAGAGCGCGCACGAGTGGTGGGGCAACAGCATCACGATGAAGGATGTGGCCGACATGTGGATCCACGAGAGCTTCGCCACCTACGCAGAAGGCCTCTTCACGGAATGCCAGCAGGGGAAGAAGGCCGGCGTGGAGTACACGATCGGGCAGCGCAAGATCATCGGGAACAACGAGCCGATCATCGGCGTGTACGGAGTGAACCACGAAGGGTCCGGCGACATGTACGACAAGGGTGCCAACATGCTGCACACAATCAGGCAGCTCGTGGACGATGACACTCGCTGGCGCGGAATCCTGCGTGGACTCAACAAGACCTTCTGGCACCAGACGGTGAGCGGGAAGCAGATCGAGGATTACATCAGCCGCCAGTCAGGCCTGAATCTGAGCAAGGTGTTCGATCAGTACCTGCGAACGACGAAGATCCCCGTACTCGAGTACAAGCTCGAGGGACCGCGGTTGACTTACCGCTGGAGCAACGTCGTGCGCGGCTTCGCGATGCCGGTCAAGGTCACGACATCACCTGGCACCTTTACGTGGATCCGGCCGACCGAATCCTGGCAGACGACGATGGCGAAACTCAACCGGCCTGAGGATTTCCGCGTCGACGAAAACTTCTATGTCGTCGCCAAGGATTTCCTCAAGCCGCAGGCCGATTCAACTACCGCCCGTAAAGTCCAGTAACGCGCGCAGTCGCGAGCTTGTTCGCGTTCAGATTGAAACCGACGTAGGCAGCCGTCGCGCTTCCAGGCACGTCGAGCTTCTCCGTCTTGAGCGCGAAGACCGTGATGTGATAGTGGTGTGGCTTGTCGCCCACCGGTGGACACGGTCCTCCGTAGCCCTTCGTTCCGAAATCTGTCGCGCCTTGCGCGCTTCCCGACGGCGCGTTGCGACCGTTGCCGGCACCAGCGGCGAGTCCGGTTGCTGACGCCGGAATGTTGTACATCACCCAGTGCCACCAGCCGCTCCCGGTTGGCGCGTCGGGATCGTAAATCGTAACAGCGAACGATTTCGTTCCCGCCGGCGCATTCGTCCATACGAGCGCCGGCGAGATGTTCTGGCCGTCGCATCCCATTCCGTTAAAGACGTGGGTCAACGCAATCCGCCCTTTCGACGACAGATCGGGCGCCGTCAGCTTGAAATGCCCGGCAACTGCAGCCTTTGGCTTGGCCTTCTGTGCTTTTGCGGCTTGACCGCTGGCAGAGGCGGTGCAGAGCAAAAGCGCTGCAACTGCGAAGTACGTGCGTGAAAGCGAGAGCATGGTGTTCCTCCTCTTTTGCTGAGCGAAGATTCTGCTATCTCCATGCCGCGAGAATGATTCCCGCGAGCACGAACGAGACGAGGTTGTAGGTCGTGTCGATGAACCAGAGCTGCTTCGGCTTTCCGGAAAAGAGCGCAGTGGCGTAGCTCGTCGTCGCGGCGAATCCGAGCCAGCACGTGAAGCCGATTATCGCTCCGTGTGCCACCGATACCCCACCGCCTGCTTCTGCCATCATCGGGTCGCGTGAGATGTGCGCGATGATGAGCGCGAGTGCCCAGGCGATAATCAGACCGGTGATGAATGCGCTCGCATACATGAGCGGCATGTTGGCTTTTGCGGCCTCCGCTCTCATTTGCTCTTCGGTTTTTCCTTGTAGCGCCATCCACCGTTTCACGAACAGAACGGGAGAGTACCAGAGTCCGCCCAGCGCGAAGATGACAATTCCGGCAACGAGAACCGCGAGATAGTTGATCGGGGGAAAGTGCATCGAGATGCCTCCATGTTTGGATAAGCCGCGGCAAATCTACGCTCGCTCGGCGACTCGCGCAGCAGTGGAAATGAGTTGAATCGCAGCTCGAGCGGCGTAGCCATCTGTATCTACTGCTGGGTCGTAGGCAGAAAGAGTGACTCCAACGATTCTGAATTCGCTGGCAATCGCGGCAAGCGCGTGGTCGAGATCTTCCAGAGTCAGCCCGCCGGACACTGCGTAGGAGTTGGCCGGTGCAACGGCTGAATCGAGGACGTCGAGATCGAGATGCACGTATATGTTCTTCACGTGCTCGCGGATGCTCTTCAGAGCGCGGGGAAGGGCTGAGCGCAGATGTTTCGGCTCGATGACCTCGACATCCGAGTCTTCCAGCAAAGCGCCTTCGAGCGAGTCTACGTCGCGCGTTCCGATCAGGCAAACGCGATCATCCGCGATCGGAGCGAATCCGGGAACCGTCGCAGTGAGCTGGGTCCAGCAGCGGCCCGTAATCATCGCTACCGCGGTTCCATCCAGAAATCCGCTGCGAGTTGTTTCGGGAGTGTTGAAGTCGCCGTGTGCGTCGAACCACGCGACGCCGGTGGAGTCGGCGCCGAGGCCGGCGACAGTGCCGACCGCGGTGTTGCAGTTTCCAGCGAGGACAATTGGAAAGCGACCCGACTCGCGCGCCTCGCGAACGGCGCCGGCGAGCATTCGCATCAGCTCGAAGCTGGTCTGGATCTCCGCGTGCCAGGAATTCGGCGAGAGCTCTGCGATCCTGGTGTGGACTGTGTGACCGCCATCGCGCAGAGTGCGCTTGAGTCCAGCATCAAGAAGTTTTTCCGGTCCCGCGCCCATTCGTGCGCCGCGATTTCCGGAGTCGTACGGGACCGCCAGGAGCTGGATGTCCATGCGGTAAATCTACCGCAAGCGTGCCCTCGCTTCGCGCGCTCTCTTCGCGAACTCTATGGCGTCGTCGGGCGTGAAGCTCTCCATCAACGGGCCGTTTCCGACTTCGGTATCACTGAAGATCTCTTCGCCATTCGATCGGACGAGCTGCAACCGGCCGTCTGCGTAGCGGGCTTTGGCGAGGTCGCAGAGGTGATAAGCG